>JAFTYS010000019.1 GCA_017461285.1 Bacteroidales bacterium
CCGTAGCATGTCTGCGGTGTGACCAAGTATCTATCTCCGTTCCATATGACCTCTCCTTCGAATTCGCTCTTCATGCCCTCGGCATGCCAGAACATCTCGAACAGCTGAAGCTCGCGGAAGAGTCTGCCTGCCCCGTATCCCACATTGAAGGCGACCTTCTTGTTGACCTTCAGGTCCCATTTCATGGAGCCGGACTCGCACATGTATTCCGGATGAGATGCCGCTTCCTCTTCGGATACCGTTACAGATCCGCTTATCCTGTCTTCTGAGGCATAACAGTCATCTGCCTTTATCACGAATGGTATCCCCATATCGATTTCAGCCTGCTTCCATCCGAAGAATCTGTGAAGCTGCGCCGCATCCTCGCCCCAGCTGCCGGCCTTGACCATAAGATATGACGGAGTCTCACCAAGCCTTCCGAAAGACGGCTTGTCACTTCCATGAAGCGGATTGCATAGGAAGTACTCAATGAAGAAAGCCTTTTCCTCTCCGGTTTCCGCATGATGTCCTGTAAAGGAATGCCACCACCAGTCGTAGCCTTTCTCTGCCTGATGCCAGAAGAGCTGACACTGGTTTCTAGATATATCGTGTTTGTTGAACATGGTCTGAATGGTTTTATCGAAATACTTCAAAAATCATACTGCTTATAAGAATAGATGGTTTTCTTTTCTCCCACCAAGAACCGGAGCCATCTTCTCCGCCATCATTCCCCATAGATTCTGATCCACATTCCTTGCTCCTTTCGGGCAGATGCCGATGCACCTCATACAGCAGATGCATTTCTCAAGGATGGTGTTCTTCGGGTCAGCTACGTCAATGGCGCCGACGGGGCATTCCCTGGCGCAGAGTCCGCATCCGGAGCAGTCATCGTTGCCAGTCGGCTTCAGGGGAGTCCCACCGAAGACCTTGTATGGGCCATGGCTTCCTTCCAGTTCCAGCTTGCCACGGAAATCATCATCAAGCCTGTCCTGAATCTTGGCTGCCATTTCAATGAGTTCGGCCTTGTCGATCTCATCTGGACGTCCTGTAGCAAACTGACGGAAGATGGAATGCTCAGCCACTGTCGCCAGTGCTGCGACATATATGAATCCCTGACCTTCGAGCGTATCCTGTAGTTCTGTCAGCGTGTCTTCCCACGCACGGTTGCCATAGACGCAGTTGAGAATGGCCTTCGCGCCGTTGCCTGTGACCTTCTTCAGTCTGTCTATCGCTATGGTCGGAACTCTTCCGCCATAAGAAGGTACGGAAACAAGGCATACGTCGCCCTCATTCAAGTCGATTTTATCAATCTCATGGCAGAGATCTAACTGCTGATATTCTCCCTGCAGTCCTTCAACCAGGATGTCAGCCACTTTTCTTGTCCCTCCAGTCGGGCTGAAATGAATACTATAATGTCCCATATCCTTATCTCAGTCTTACGGCAGTTCCGGATACAGTGACCATCAACATTCCACCACCTTCACCGAGGACTTCATAGTCAACATCTATTCCTACGACGGCATCGGCTCCCATAGCTCTGGCCCTGTCTTCAAGCTCCCTCAATCTCATATTATACAGATTGTATTCAGGCCCGTCAAAGTCAAGCACCATAGCCCTCTTACCGAGAATATAACTCACGTATGATGCAAACGCCGCACTCAGCACCGTCTTGCCAGACCCACCTCTGACCGTA
>JAFTYS010000099.1 GCA_017461285.1 Bacteroidales bacterium
CATGGAACAGCACTTGCATTCGATGCTGAAAACATAGGCTGCTGGGGCGCACTCCGTAATCTGTTCGGCGGACCATATCAGGAAGACATCACTGTAGATCATCTGGTAAACATCGAGAAGTTCAAGATCGACCGTGAGCAGACAAACCTCCTACATCAGATCAATCCTGTCGCACATCCTACCGGAAGATATGTGATATTCAAACCGATAGACCAACTTACTGAAAGCGACAATCCTGTCATCTACTGTGTCTTTGCAAAGCCTGATGTCATCTCGGCACTACATACATTATCAAGCTTCGACAACACCAGGATTGACAATGTCATAGTTCCTTTCGGCTCGGGCTGCGAGCAGATGCTCACATTCGCCTTTGACGAGGCTCGGAAAGAGAATCCTCGTGCAATCCTCGGAGGCATGGACACAGCAATGAGAACCTGCGTCAAATCCGACCTCCTTACCTTCTCTTTCGCCGCCCCGATGTTCGAGCGAATGGTCACAAACATGGACAAATCGTTCCTGACGACATACATCTGGAAACCATTGATGAACAGGTAAATTCGTAATGTTCCCCTTGGGTATATACTACCAGACTTATATAGCGGAGCATTTTTCATTCCCTGGCTGGTATTGGTGGCGCCGATTTATCTGAATATGGACAGACAAACATCTGTTTAGACGGGCTGGATCCGAGGCAAAGAGAAGACGGATAGCAAAGATTGCCTGATACGATAATTTTTAGTTATCTTTGCCAGCTGGAATGAGACATATCAAGACATATACGGCGCTGTTGCTTATGATGGTATTCTGCAGTTACTATGCAGGTATCAGCATGTTCTCGCACACCCATATCGCCAATGGTTCATCCATTGTGCATTCCCATCTCGGAGGCGATGCGGAACACGAGCATAGTGACTCTCAGTATGCCGTGATCGACATTCTCTCAAACTTCCAGTCTGAAACCGCCGCTACCTTCCAAGACTCCGGAACTCCGCTTCAGATGCTTTCTGAACCTTACGCCGTACCCGGAGCGCCAGATTATCTGTCTCAGGTGTATACGGCCTTCAAGCATCGTGGTCCGCCACAGTGCTGACCTTCTCCCACAGACCGGTCCCGGAAGGAATGGAATGATCCGAAGGGCCGGAAATTCCCTCCGACGTAAGTCGGTCCACATCATAAAGATTCAGAAAACAACAAACCAAGCCAATAAGATGAAAAGAATATTTTCAGCTTTGGTGGCGGCACTATGCATAGTACTGTCCGCCAAGGCACAGGATACGGATGCACATATCCATGGACACGTAATAGACAGGAACACAGGCGAGCACCTTCCATACATGGTGGTTGTCATCAAAGGAACCACAATAGGTGTAACGACGGAGAACACAGGCCACTACATGATAAGAAACGCCCCTGAAGGCACCTTCACGATAGAGGTTTCTGCGGTAGGATACAAGACCCAGAGCCACGAGGTCACTATCAGGAGAGGCAGATCGTACGAGGTCAACTTCTCGCTTGAAGAAGACCATATACAGATAGACGGAGTCATCGTTTCGGCAACAAGAAGCGAGACCACTAGAAAGATGTCCCCTACACTTGTGAATGTGGTCGGAATGGATGTCTATGACAGATCTAACTGCACGACTGTAGCCCAGGGACTGGCCTTCCAGCCGGGAGTCAGGGTCGAGAATAACTGTCAGAACTGCGGTTTCCAGCAGGTCAGGATCAACGGCCTCGACGGTCAGTACACCCAGATTCTGATCGATTCCCGCCCGATCTTCAGCGCATTGGCGGGCGTATATGGAATCGAACAGCTGCCGGCGAACATGGTAGACAGGGTCGAGGTCATGAGAGGCGGCGGTTCCGCCCTTTTCGGTTCATCAGCAATTGCTGGTACCATCAACATAATCACTAAGGAGCCTGTGAGGAATTCAGCGACCATATCGAACACGACCACATTGATAGGAGGTTCGTCCGCAATGCACAACACCACAGACATCAATGCCTCAATCGTATCTGAAGACAACATGATGGGGCTTGCTGTGTTCGGACAGAATACAGCCAAGGATGCATGGGACGCGAACGGTGACGGATTCACCGAACTTTCGAAAATTTCAGGGCAGACCGTGGGCTTCCGAGGCTATGTAAAGACCGGCCTGTACTCGAAGATCACCGCGGAGTACCACCACCTCGAAGAGTTCAGAAGGGGCGGTGACAACATCGACCTTCCTCCGCATGAGGCGATGATTGCCGAGCAGACCAAGCATGGAATAAATACCGGTGGTCTGAAATTCGACTGGTTCTCGAGGAATCAGAAGCACAGGATCAATGCCTTCGCTTCACTCCAGCACATATCCCGCGACAGCTACTACGGTGCAGGAATGGACCCTAATGCATATGGAAAGACCACCGACCTGACGTGGGTTGGCGGAGCACAGTATGTGTTCAAGGCCGAAAGATTCCTGTTCATGCCATCTGACCTGACTGTCGGTCTGGAGTACAACGAGGACTATCTGAGGGACAACATGTGGGGCTATGACAGAATTACCGACCAGACAGTAAGGATAGCCAGCGCCTATGCCCAGAACGAATGGAAGAACGAGAAGTGGGGCATCCTGATAGGAGGTCGTCTTGACAAGCACAACCTCATTGACGGAGTCATCTTCAGCCCGCGTGCAAACCTCAGATACAATCCTTCGGAGAATGTCAACCTGCGTGCAAGCTATTCATACGGCTTTCGTGCGCCTCAGGCCTTTGACGAGGACCTTCATATAGACAATGTAGGAGGTACCGTTTCGATGATACGTCTTGCAGAGGACCTTACCGTCGAGAAATCGCAGAGCGTGAGCGTGTCTGCTGACCTTTACCGCAGCTGGGGCGACTGGCAGGGAAATGTCCTCGTGGAGGGATTCTTCACCGATCTTGATGACGTATTCGCACTCAGGGAGCTGGGCTTCAACGACGAAGGAATCCTCATCAAGGAAAGACATAACGAGTCGGGAGCAAGGGTATTCGGAGGAAACCTCGAAGGAAAGATAGCATGGAGAGACGTCTTCCAGCTCCAGGCGGGTGTCACCCTCCAGAATTCCAGATACAAGGAGGCAAGGTCTTGGAGCGAGGATGTGGAGGCTACAAAAAGGATGTTCAGGACTCCGGACCTGCACGGCTACATGACGGCTTCATACAATCCGATGAATAATCTGACTCTGGCGCTGACGGGAACATACACGGGAAGCATGCTGGTGGAGCATCATGCGGGAATGCTGGAGAG
>JAFTYS010000100.1 GCA_017461285.1 Bacteroidales bacterium
GCAGTTCGGTGTCTCGCCAAGCGAGTATGCACAGTCCCGCCGTTAGAAGCTGACGACAGTTTCCTTTCCGTTGTAGACGGCGGTCTTTTCTTCTCCAAGGACGTTCACGGTGAATGTCCTTGTCTTTTCCATGCCGTCGAATGAGCCGTGCCTTCTGCCGATGGTGAGGCTTCGTGCCGTGTCGTCCCAGCTGAGGGCGATGGTGCTGTATGCTCCGTCTTCGTAGTTGTAGTTGTCGCCTTCGTCTTCATAGAGGGTGAACGATGCATCCGCGCCAGGGTAGACGTTGATGACGACAGGACCGTCGGTCTTTTCAGCGACGTGCTGCTTTGCCGGACCGGTCGGAACGATGGATCCGCCCTTGACATATACCGGGATCGTTTCGATGTCGGCCTTCGCGGCCACATACCGGCCGCCTTCGGCCTTCTCGCCGCTCCACCAGTCGTACCATCCCGCCTGGTTCTCAGGGAGATAGACCTTCCATTCGCTGACTCCGGAGTCCATGACCGGACTTACGAGAAGCGACTTTCCGAACATGTATGAGCCGTCCTGCTTGAGGGCTTCCTCGTCGCAAGGGAAGTCGAAGACGAACGGACGCATGATTGTCGAACCTGCTAGAGAAACCTGTGCCGCTTCGGAATAGATGTACGGCATGAACTTGTAGCGGAGGCTGATGTAGTCGGTGATGATCCTCTGCGCTTCCGGGCCGTAGTTCCATGGCTCTGTGTTGCTCATATAGCCGTGGACGCGCATCAGAGGGAGGAATGTGCCTGCCTGCACCCAGCGGATGAGGCGCTCGATGTATGCGGCGTCGGTGTACTGGTCGTACGGGCGGAAGAATCCGCCGGCATCATATGTCCACCAAGGAAGGCCAGTCGCGACGAAGTTCAGACCTGCGGCGATCTGGTAGCGGAGGGTCTGCCAGTCGTTGCCGACGTCGCCCGACCAGAGTACGGCTCCGTATTTCTGGATGCCGGAGTAGCCGCTGCGGGTGAATATCATCGCCCTGCGGTCCGGGTCGTCCCTGCGCAGGCCTTCGTATACGGTCTTGTTGACCATGTTCGGGTATATGTTCCTGTAGCGTTCGCCAGGTTCGGTGTCCTTCATTATGCGCCTGCCTTCGAGGTCGTCGTTTTCAGGCTCGGTCGCGTCCTGCCACCATGCGTCGATGCCGATAGGGAGGAGCCTTTCGCTGAAGTTCTTCCAGTAGAAGCTGGCCGCTTCCCGGTCGAAGAAGTCGATCCATGTGGTCTGCGGGATGAAGAAGCCCTTTTCCTGCGCCTGCTTTCCCACTTCCGATGCCGGGTCGATCTTCGACCACACCGAAAGCATCAGCTTCATGTCCATGTCGTGGAGGTCGCTGACCATCCGGGCCGGATCAGGGTAGTGCTCTTCGTCGAACTTCATCGCGTTCCACCCGTATTTGCCCCAGTACTGCCAGTCCTGGACTATCAGGTCAATAGGGATCTGCTCCTCGCGGAAGCGGCGGGCTGTTGCGAGCAGCTCTTCCTGCGAGTGGAACCTTTCGCGGCAGTGGATGTAGCCGAGGGCCCATGACGGGAGCATCGGAACTTCGCCCGTCGCCTCGCGGTATGATGCTATGATGTTGTCGGCGCTTCCGGTGAATACGGTGTAGTCGACGCATCCGGCCACCGGCGAGCGGAAGACCGTAGTCTCATCGACCTTTCTGTAGTATACGACCGGCTTGTCGCCTCTTTCGAGTTCGGCTTCAAGTTCATGCCTTCCTGCCTTCAAAGGTACTATGAGGGAGGTTGTCGGCGGGAGCCATACGTTGCGGAGGTCGGTGACCGTCTCGCCGTCGATGATCAGATTATGCCTTCTGGCCATCTTCTGGCCCACATCCAGCATGATCGCATACTGGCCGTCTTCAGGGATTTCTATGCTGGCCTTGAAGCTGTTGTTGCGGCGGGTTTCCATCCTGCCGCCTTCTGTCGAGGTCACGTTTACTGTCGTTGCCTTTCCTTCCGATCCTTCTCGTTCCATCACGACCTTGTGGTCTGCAGGGTTGAAGTCGGTCATGCCGTAGTTGTTCCAGAGCAGGCCGTAGCCCTTGTTGGAGATCAGCATCGGAACAGATATCTGGGTGTTTACCTGGGTCAGACGTCTCGTAAGGCCCTTCACGTTGAGGTAGCCGTCCTGGAACTGGCCGAGGCCGTAGAGGTATTCGTCTGCGGGCGAGGCAAGCGTAAGCGATGCCTCGCGCGTTGCTTCGCCCTGCACCTGCGCTTCCTTCAGCTCGTGGGCGGTCACCTTCATGACTTCTTTGCCATCGGCATCCGCGACAGCGAGGATGCCGGCCTCCGGGTCTACCGTGACGGTCATCTTCTTGGTGGTGTAGACGGTCTTTCCTCCTTCAACGCTTTTCTTCAGCGTTGCCGCAGGCTCCGTCTTCACGTACACAAGCTCAGGCATCGGCTCCGCCTCGCCTTCGCTGTACACGATACGCACGGCATCGTCCTGTATGGCAGTCAATGTGAGCCTTCCTTCATGGAAGTCCAAGCTCTGTTCCTTCGGACTACACCCGAAGATGGCTGCGGCAAACGCCGCAGCCAAGATATGAATGTGTTTCATGTTTTTAGTCTCCAAAGAGTTTTGATACCTTTTCAAAGGCTTCTCCTCTGTCTTTGCATTCTGAAGCGACCCACCAGCTGAGAGCGCAGAGCAATCCATTGAACAATGAGCCCCATCTGGCATTCAGGAATATGACGCTCCATAAGATCGCTCCCGCCAGAATGATGGTGAACGTAATCCAGTATGTCGACTTCTTCATCTTCTTTATCGTGTTGAAGAACAACAGATTGAATAGTATGAAGAATACTTCTACGACCCAAGAGAACCATTTGAACCACTTTGTTCTCATCACTTTGGCTGTCGATTTTGGGAATGAAGCGCTGTCAAGGACGCTGATGATGGAAAGGTACTCTTCCTTGTATGCTGATTCCGTCATGTAGAATGCATAATCCTTGCCCCTGACCAGAACCACGCATGTGATGTAATCGCGGCCCTGCTTTGTCTTGTTGGTGTAGTATCGGACCCATCCGTCGACCTTGTCATCCGTCCTTTCGTATTTAAGGAGCTTGCCGTATGCATCCTTGCTGTCGAAGTTGTTGACCTGATCCCATGAATACTGCTGTCCGTTACTGCTTTTCATGGAATATATCTTGATATCGCTCTTCTCCAGCTCTACGGTGGCATTATGGAATCCCTGATGTCTGATCACCTTGCATCCTTCAGGCAGCTGAAGTGTAACCTTGGTCAGACTGTCAATGAACTCTACAGTGTTCTGTGCGTGGACAAATAGGCCTGTTGCAATGCTTAAAAGCATGCAGGTTAATAGCTTTCTCATTATGCTTTAGCGCTGTTGTCGAATGTGTTGATTGTTTCAAGAACCATAGACTTGTAAAGTTCTGACATGGCAAACTCTTCATCCTTAGCACGATATGAACATACCGGCACAAGATATTTGTCCCAGAGAACCTTTTCTGTTGCGTTTACATAATGGAAGATCTTGAATTCTATCTCAAGTCCCGGGATGTTGGTGTCAGAAGGGACAGCGTTGCCTGACCATGTAAATGACTTGTAGTGGTTCCTTACATTTATGTCAATAAAGATCCTGTCTGGCAACTTCGCTATCTTCACATTTTTGCTGTCATATGCGACGAATTTCAACACTTCGCTTCCAAGGATGCCGGCAAACAGCTTGTTCAACTGGTTGCTGACTGCTGTGCATATGTCGTTTTCGTCGATAAGAAGACTGATTTGAGAGTATTTTTTTTCAATTAGTGTGTTCAGGAACTTTACGTTGCCTTCCGCGTTCGCGTCCTGACCTATCTTGCCGTCCCAATAGTGGCGAAGATGTAACAGATGGGTCTTCTGGTCTGTTGTCAAATTGTTGTATGTCAGATAGTAGGCGATCTCTGTGTCATTGGTCCTTCTTACAGAATTCAGAATGTGTACCAGAAGAGACGCGAAGTCTTCGCGGTATTTCTTATAGAGCTCCTGCGATTTGGTGTTGATGTATACTCCGATGTTCTTGCCGATCAGGCCTTTGACATCCTTCCTGAATCCTACGCGGTCCTCGTAGAGGAAATATGCGCATCCCTGGAATGATGGTTTTGCCTTGAGCGACAGATACAGGATCATGTCTCTGAAATATCCGCCGACGTAATAGGTGAAGAATCCGGCTGCGACAGCCAGCAATCCGAAGATGACCAGCGTCCATCTGGTGTAGAACGGGTATTTGCTTTCAGGCATCTGCGCCTTGTATTCCTGCACGAATTCAGGCTTCAGCTCTGCGCTGTTTCCGTTGCGCGGGTCATATACCACCACCTTCGGCTTGGAGAAATCATCATGCTTCCATGCAGGGACATAGAATGATTCATATCGCTCTCCGTCTTCGGAAGAGTATACGTATGGGATCTGTATCGATGTTTCGACGACTTCGAATTTCGGTGCCTTGAATGTGCGTGAAAAGACGAAAGAACCGATTACAAGCAGTCCGAAAATGACCCACAGACATACGTCCAGAGTCTTGTCCAATTTTTTAGTGTCCATAAGTTCAGTGTTTAGTATGTTGTCAATTATTAGTTGTCGTCGATATTATTTGTATCTTTGAAAGTCAAAGATAATGAATTAATCCTTAAAAACATATGAGACACATATTTCTTTTCGCTTTGATGACGCTTATCGCCGCGACATCATGCGCCCAGGACGAGATCCGCACAGTGGCTGTGCTCGGAGATTCCTATTCCACTTTCGACGGCTACATACCGGAAGGCAACGTCGCATGGTACTTCACCCATCCGCAGGGAGAGAACGACGTCGTGAGGGTGGAAGACACATGGTGGCACCGCTTCTGCGCTGCCGGAGGCTATGAGCTTGTCCTGAACGAAAGCTGGAGCGGCTCGACCATCTGCAACACAGGATACGATTCAGTCCCATGCCCTACATGGTCCTTCATCGCGAGGATGAAGAATGTCGCGGGCGGAGCGGATGACCCTGACCTTATCCTTGTCTTCGGAGGCACGAACGACTCATGGGCGAACTCGCCGATAGGGGAGCTCAAGTTCTCCGACTGGACTGAAGAAGACCTGATGAACTATCTCCCTGCATGCTGCTATATGCTTGATTATCTGACTAAAGAGGCTCCCGACTCGAAGATCGTCTGCATCATCAACTCCGAACTCAAGCCGGAGATCACCCAGGGCCAGATAGCCGCATGCGCCCACTATGGCGCCCATTCGCTTCTCCTGAAGGACATAGAGAAGATATGGGGCCATCCGAGCGTCAAAGGCATGGCCGCAATCTGCGACCAGCTCACTGAATTCGTAAAGGGACTTTAGTCAGCTATAGCCTCAAGAAGCTGTTCGCAGATGCTCTTCATTCCGCTGATTGAAGGGTGTCCGTTCTGCTTCTCGATGTCGTGCAGCTCGATCAGCTGGACATTGTAATGCCTGCAGACCTCGCGGCATGACTCATTGATATCCTCCCTCAGCTCTGAGTTGAGGATGGAATAGATCTGCGCCTCAGGATACTTCTTCTGAAGGGTGTCGAGCAGGCATGCCAGAGCCGGTCTGAAACTCTTGCAGTCCTCCTTTGTCCAGCCTTCATACTGATATTCTCCAACAGGAGAACCAGCCCAGGCGTCATTTGTTCCGCCGAATATGAAGATGATGTCAGGATCTCCGAGAAGGTCCACTCGTGCAGTGAATGCAGTCTTGGAAGAATCCATCCTGCCATACCCTGTACCGCAGATTGTAGTGCCTCCCCATGAATCGTTCTTCTCCAGAACGTATCCCTTGGCCTCGATGTAAAGGCTCCACCACATCTGTCCTACCTCGGTCACATCATTCCTGTCGTTAGGGTAGAACGGAGCATAATTCTCCGGAATGTGCCCCTGGAAAGTCGAGTAAGAATCCCCCAGAATCGAAACCTTCTTCGGGGTCTGGGTAGCTGTTCCCTGGACTTCCTGTGTCTGGGCTTCCGTTGTTGCTTGAGCCTCCGGCGCATAAGCAAAGGATGCTGCGGAAGCTGACAATGTCAATACCGCCGCTGCCATCAATGCGAAAAACTTCTTCATATCTGTCTGCTGATTGTGATTGCCCCGCAAGATAGCGATTTTCTTCCTGAAATCCATATATATACAGGAACTTCGACCGGGCCCGTCTGGCAGAGATGGTTACAATAGCTGCCGGTGAACGCCGGTGTACCATCCCATTCCCTCGTCGACCGGCTTTGTTTTGTACCATCCCATTCCCTCGGCGTAGGCGACCGGCGACGTGGCATACTGTGTACCATCCGAGTTCATCGGCGTAGGTGACCGGCGACAGAGTGTATTTTATAAGGTGTTGATACATAGAACCTTAGCTGTGCGGTCCTGTCGCCGGTACCCCCGTCCGACAGGGGTACCGGCGACACCCTCCCAGAGCCCTCTCGAGCGTAACAAATTGATGTCTAATATCTTACGCCAAAATCAACGACCCACCCCAGTCGCCGGTCGCCGAAAATTTCCTAACCTAAACCCATGACCCTATGCGAAAGCACCCGCAGCGAAATCGCCTATGCCGAATCTCAAGGAACAGATCTGAAATACTTGGATGATACCCAGAAATACGAAGATACCGAGAGCAGTTTCATGTAAAAATACACGCGGTCTCCGGCTAGACTCCGACAGTCTGCAAGATTAATGTGGTGCAAGTGGGGAGCAAACCAAACGGTGACAGATTATCACCAGTTGAAGATAAGAGCAGCTAGGGAGAATGGTATGCATGTCAGGAACAGGTTGTCCGTATGCCGATTAGCGAATGTGCCAGCAGCCATATGGCACGCAGAACATTTTGCGGTAACCTGTACAAGCGCGTGAAGGATCCTAACATCGTTGCCTCAATGAGCGGACATAAGGAAGGCAGCAAGGCTTTTGCCCGATACCGTGAGATTGACAAGGATATAAAGCGCGATGCACTGAAGGTCTTTGAAGCGATATGATTTATTCGGATTTATTGTTAGATTTGTGGGGAATTTAAATGTAATTGTATGAAGGACTTTAGGACATACATTCTTGAGTTGTGCGAGAAAAAGGAAGGGACGGAAGTTGAGTTCAAATCTGCAAAAGGAGGTTTCCCAGGGAGTTTTTGGGAAACTTATTCGGCATTTGCTAATACTCGAGGTGGAGTCATTGTGCTCGGAGTTTCAGAAAAGAATGGAATCTTTACTCCTGACGGCTTGACAGAGGAACAGGTTAGCAAGTATAAGAAAGCTTTTACGGACTGCGCCCATAATAAGGGGAAGGTCAGTTGTAGCCTTCTTATGGAAAGAGATGTGATTGATGGCGATTGTGATGGAAATAAAGTGATAGTATTTGTAATCCCTCGTGCATCATACGACATGAGACCGGTTTACATAAATGGTAATCCGAATAATACATATAGGCGTGATCATGAGGGTGATTATATCTGTACCCAGGCAGAAATAAGCAGAATGTATGCGGACGCTGATATTCTGACCCATCCAGTTGACGGAAGGATTCTGAAGAATTATTCTCTGGCATCCGATTTTGATGATACTACAATCCGTCAATATCGTCAGCTGTTTGCATTAAGGCATGAAGGACATCCATGGAATGATCTGGATGATATGGAATTCCTGAAAAGGATAGAAGGCTATAAAGTGGATAGGGAGACAGGTGAGGAAGGCTTTACCCTTGCTGCGCTCTTGATGTTTGGAAATGAACTGGCAATCAGGGATGCCGTACCTCATTACTTTGTTGACTATAGGGAGAAACTCAGCAACGATCCAAGAATAAGATATACTGATAGGGTTTATCCGGATGGTACTTGGGTACCTAATATATTTCAGTTTTATTCCAGGGTTTATCCAAAGTTGTCTCAAGCCTTGCCGACTCCTTTCAAACTGGTTGGAGATGTGAGACAGGATGAAACTCTCGCTCACGAGGCCTTGCGAGAAGCATTTTGTAATTGTTTGATACATTGTCAGTATAGAATGTTGGAAGGTGTCGTTATAGAACGATATCAGGATAGACTGTATTTTTCTAATCCGGGAACAATGTTGATTTCTCCTGAAGATTTCCTGGAGGGAGGGCATAGCATATGTAGAAATGGAATTCTTCAGAAGATGTTCATTGCTATCGGACGTGGTGAACATATGGGAAGTGGCGCTGATACAATCAACAAAGGTTGGGAGACAAATGATTGGCCGGATCTTGAAATCAAGGAGCATTTTGGAAAGAATGATGATAGGGTTGAGTTGACACTATGGTTGCAGAAAGGTTCGGTAGAAAGTAGGGTAGAAAGTAGGGTAAAAAGTAGGGTAGAAACGCGTGATAGAATTAAAAAAGAAATGAAAAATTTGCCATCAATTACCCTTAAAGAGATAGCAGATAAGTTGAATTTGTCGGTAAAAACAATTGAAAAGGCAGTCTCAAAAATGGTTTCAGATGGTGATGTTGTCCACGATGGTCCACGCAAGGGAGGAGTCTGGAAAGTATTGAAGTAAATGGTGCCTTTAAGGATTATTTGTAAATTTTGCCAATCAGATAAATAATACAGAACTTTACGCTGTCACCCGTCCGGGTGGCGGCATTCTTTTTATCATAAGATCGTTGAGGCGTTGAATTTAAAGTGAGAGAGAAATGACAGATCTTTTGACATTCATTGAGGCGACTAAAGGTACGAGCCTCAAAATCGAAGTGACAAGCATGGAACTGCTGGAGTTCGCAGGTGCCCTAGTAGAACGGGCGGCATCAAAGGCAAGAGCGGAAATAGAGCGGCAGAGCGATGTCGAATACATTCTCAAGAAGGAGGCAATCGATCTTCTGGGAGTATGTGATGCGACCCTATGGCATTGGGCTCGTTCGGGCTATCTAGTCCCCGTTAAGCTCGGTCGGAGGGTCTTCTACCGTCGTACCGACATCCAGCGGCTCCTGAACCGTTGATGCTTCTTTCAGCAAAAAGATGAAAAGGGAAAGGCTCAAGAATCCATCGCTTCTTGGGCCTTTCCGGCGTTTATCAGCAGCATACTATCCGTCATGCCCGGCTCCGACCGGGCATCTCCCTTCGAACCAAAAGCAAGATGTGCGTTCTTCAGACGAAGCCTTCCGAACTCCGATGCTTTCATCCTCTGAACTCGTAGAAAATGTGTCACGTCTTAGATACATAGAGCACATATGCACATATATGTGTTTGTGCGTTAGCGTATGTGCATATTCATGTATTCGCATATTAACACATTAACACATTCGTGTGTTAACATACAAATATACTTTTATGTCATTATACATATATGCATTTATGCGTTTATAACCACATAAAATATAACGTATAATCTTAAAAAATATGCACCAAAACCCTTTCTGTCACTCTCTAAATGTGTCACATTCTTTAAGAAAATCGTGTCACAAAATCGGTCTGCGTTCCGAGGGGCGTTAGTCCAAATTGCAAGATGTGTGTACGTGACACGAAATGAGGATGACACTTCCATGTCATCCTCTCGCAAAAGCCGTTCTGAAACGCTAATAACACTCTATTCAATATCTAATTATTCGCTTCTTGCTTGCTGATCATCGCCGCATAAAACTTCTTGTGCCAACGTATGTTTGTGGCAAGCTGAATCTATAATCGTTTTCCTTTACTCATTATCCTCTTCAAAATATCCTCTCTTCAGTTTGCTTCTAGACTTGATCGTCTGAGTCCTGCCGTAAAATGCCTTTCGTGAGTTTCGTTCCTGATCCCACATCGCTTTTGTTCCCTCTTCATCAGAGTCGTACTGCAAAGCATTTCTGATTCCCATTGAATTGGCCACATAAATTGCATCTTGATTAGCTCCGATATATGTAAATACCCATCCTGCCTGATCGAGCCTGTCCACTAATGCTTTGATGCTGTCGCTGTTATATTCAGTCGATGCATTCTCCATACCGTCGGTGATGATAGTCACCAATACAAGTGTCTCTGCATCTGTCTCTTTTTCTATACGAGTACACATGTTGCCCATTACATCCCAGAGAGGCGTCATCCCATTAGGATTAAACTTATTTAATGTCATTTCCTCTACATCATTGATGTTGCGTGAACTATAGTGATGCACTACTCGCACATCGTTTTGTTTAGAAAATGTCACCATCGTCAGGAGGTGTTCCTGTTTCGGATTAGCGAGGTATGCTTCCTTGATTGTCTGGATGGTTTCGTTCACACCTCCAACAGATACCTTTTCGAGTCCGGACATTGACCCACTCTCATCAAGTATAATAAGGTTATGCACTCTTTTGATTGCAGCAGTGTCCGCTTCGGCAACAGTCGGGATTTCTGTTGTCTTGTTCTTTTCGCTGTGGCCTCTTACAGAAAGAAATACTGTAATACCTACAGCACAGATGGCTACGATGCAGCCAATGATGATTTTGAGATTTGCGTTCATGATCATTAAAAGTTTTGGTTACTGTGCAAATGTAGGGAGCAGTTACGAAGTGGAATTTCGCTGACGGTATAATTACTGTAGACCTCGTTGTGACGTGGCCTTTTAAGCTTAATCTCCTTGCAAAATCGAAAATATATTGCCACATTGCAAATCATAAATAATTGATAATAAAGATGTTAATAATTTAAAAAAGATAATTATGCTAATAAATAAACAAGTCAGGTTAATGTTTGTAGAAGGTGATGAAAACGCATCTAATGGTATTTAAAATATATCAAGTAAGGCACTTATCGGAGATTGTATTAATATGCCGGTAATTGTACAGGTATCGGCAAGAATCCCTGCAACTTACTATAATATTGTTTCTAGTATATATAGTGCTTTCAGTAAGGATGAGTCTGTTCAATTAAGAGATATTTATGTTGAACACTGCGTATTTGCCAGTGGAGATAACATTAGTATGTTGTCATGTATATTAAAGGTGTCTAAAGACTTGGTTTGAAGTCTTACGTTTATTATTTAAATTTGCGAAAATACATTTCGTGCCAATGCTGCACCTTTGCAAAAAAACAAATGATATGGCAGTAAATAAGAACGCAGTTATCAGATATATGTACCTTGATCAGATGCTATCTGACCGTCACCATTATTATACACGTGCAGAACTTACTGACAAATGTAACGAGAGACTGCGCATGGACGGCTTTAGTGAAGTGACTAAAAGAACTATTGAGATGGACCTTATAGCCCTTCAGGATGCACCATTTTCAATGGATGTTATTGAGGATTCTGACACTGTTTCCGGAAAGCGTGTTATTAGATATGCAGACCAATCTCAATCGCTCTTTGCAAAACCGATGACTGCAGATGAGAAGCGCCTGTTGTCTGAAGTCTTGAATACTCTTGGCCAGTTCTCTGGCCTTGATAACTTCACATGGCTTGATGACTTGCAGACCAAAC
>JAFTYS010000101.1 GCA_017461285.1 Bacteroidales bacterium
TCAGGTGTTCTCTTCATGCACCCCTCTGACTGATGCTTCAGGAAACGTCTATGCCGTGAAGTTCACTTTTGGCGAAGGTATGGAGGTGACTGTGGCTCTCGACGGATATAAGGGAGTGATCTTCAAGCTCTCGAATATCAACAATGCTGTCATATCAGAGTATTATGTGGGTTATGGCCAGACTCAGTCTTTCCTGATGGAAATGCAGGGAGTCATCGACTATGTGATGCAGGTTCCTGACGGATGGAGGGTGAAGGAAGTTGTTGAGGAACTCACTGGCGAGACCTATCTTAAGGTTACAGCTCCTTCAGCAGAGACTGTCGCTCTTGGCGCCGCTGTTGCAGAAGGAGATCTCAAGGTCGTTTCTGTAGTTGAAGGTGGCAAGGCGGCTATCTCGAAGATCTATCTTTCGACCGACCCTTTCAAGAGATACGATGTTTCTGCAATGAAGGCTGTGATAATGCCATATACCGGTATCCAGAAATTCGCTTATGGAATGATGATAGCAGATGATTTCCAGAAGGACCAGCTTATTGAAAAGGTGACTGAACTGCTGTCTGTGTCTGCTGATCTTCCGAAGGGATATCATATCTCCGAAAGGGGAATAGACCTTACGCTAGCAGAAATCTTCGCTGGTGAACTTTCTGCTGATCAGTCATATGTGTTCTGGACTATCCCAGTCCTTTATCGTGAAGAAGCAGACGGCGTCGAGGCTGGTTTTTATGTAGACGAGACCATGCTTAGAATCAAGGTCCTTGATCCGATTTCAGCTGATGTGGAGGTCACTGATGTCACTTTGCTTGATGCAAACGTGAAGGTGAAGGTCAACGGAACCCTTTCAATGTATGCCGGCTTGTCAGAGAAGACGGAGAAGATTCTGGATGAGATTGCTTATCAGATCAATAATGGTATAGTCGAGCCTATTGAAAAACTTGAGTATGATGGTCCGGCTTCGCTGTTTCCATCTGGTAAGGACCAGACTTATCTGAATCCTGAAACGGCCTATGTCGCATGGGTTGTACCTGTGTCTGAAGGCAAGACTTCATATTCCGCTTCTGATGTTGTCTACAAGGAATTCACAACAAACAGCATCGTGCCAGGAGGAGAGCTGGAACTTTCTGTAAGCGACATGGCAGTTACGGCTTCTTCGGTATCTTCAGAACTTTCATGCGAAGGTGCCGCCATGATATACTATGCCTTTATGAATGATTCTGATGGTACAAGATATTCCGGTACATCTGATGAGACAAAGATGAGCAAGATACTTGCTGCTGAAAGTTTTGTTTCAGTCCGTGGCAATACGGCTACAGCAGAGCTGAAAGGTGTAAGGCCGGAAGCTACAAAGTGGATTTTTGCTGTCGCAATAGGTCATGACGGCAAATATGGCAATGTGGTATGCAAGTCTGCAACGACGGATAAGGTGGCGTTCAATACTCTGGTTCTTTCTGTTGAAAGCCTCGGCATCGGTTCTGATGATGCAAAGTTCCAGGTCAGTGTATCAGGGGGAACCGCTACAGACTTTATTTACTGGTGCGGTTACGCGCGTGATGATTTCTGGGTAAATGATGAGTATTGCGGTGACAGCCGAACCAGCGCTCAGGAATACCTTGCGGCGAATCCGGATGCAGTGCCGGTCCAGAAAGTGATGAAGGCCAATGGTGCGATAGCTGAAGACGGAACAATCACTGTAAGGGAACTCTCTATGAGCACTGATTATGTGTTCATCGTGCTGGCAAAAGACGAGTCTGGAAAGTACTCTAAGGCTGCATATAAGAAGTTCACGACTCTGGCTGCCGATCTCGGAGATCTCGTCCAGGAAGGAACAGACAAGTGGAATGAGGCAAAGGGCAAGATCAATATTGATTGGATTGAGGAGGCATTCTATACTCCTGAAAATTCCAATATGTCGGCATCATACGCCTTCAACTATTCGGGTCCGACCGATCTTACTGCTTTCGTAATCTGCGCTTCGGATTCCTATTTTGAGGGAATGAACCTTCATTCGGTTGAGGAGAAGATCGTTTATGTCGAGAATTACGCCAGCCGTAAATATGACAACGGATATGTCCCTTACAAGGATGGCGAAATGATGACGGAACCGGATTATTATAAGGATGGCGAGCTTAAGAAAGGCCAGCTCATGAATGTTTACGATTATTATGTCCATGGACTTCCATCGCTTGGCTTTGCCACTTATTTTGCATCCGGAGACCATGACGGCAACTGCATATATTGGGAAGATGAGCGTTGCACATATTACGAAAGGGCACTTGAGAGAATCGCGGCGCACAACACACTCGCACCTTACAGAGACAGAGCGGCAATGTTCGGACTGTCGGGAGATGAGGCTGAGGCATGGGCAGAGGCTCTCCTTGAGGCATACAAGCCTTTCTATGAGAATGCCGAACCTATAATGTTTGTGAATGACGGTTCATCACTCAGGGTTACATATCCTTATGCTTCCGGACTTGATGATGAAGGAAATGTAGTCGATAGGGTAGTGGTGGTTCTTCGCGACAAGCAGGGCAATTACTATGCTCCTATGACATTTGAAGTTCCAAACTATTTCAAATAGTATGAAAAATCTGTTAGTAGTGGTTGCAATCGCGGTCTGTCCGTGGATTGCAACCGCTTTGCATGCAGAAAGTGCTGCAGATGCCGGTAAACAGACCGGTTACGTGACAGCAGGCTTCGAGACGAATACCAACTGGTATCAGACGGATCCCAAGACTTCTGCAACCGTACCGGACGGCAGGTTCGGCTCTAACAATTATCTCAAGCTGGACTATTACAGGGCCGGTTTTTCTGCTGGAATGCAGATGGAGACCTATGCGCCCGCGCTGGTCGGCTATTCGGCCGACCTCAAGGGCGCAGCTCTCACTAACTTCTATCTGAACTGGAAGGACGAGGATTTCTCCCTTACTGCCGGAACCTTCTACGACCAGTTCGGAAGCGGTCTCCTCTTCAGGAGCTGGGAAGACAGGGCGATAGGCCTCAACAACGCCCTGACAGGCGCCAGAGTGACTTATTCATATAAGGACATCCTGGGTATCAAGGCATTATGGGGCATGCCGAGGTTCGGAATGAAGTATTCTTCGACCCAGGTCAAGGGTGCTGACCTGAGCTTCGTGCTCTCAAATCTTATCGGGATGAAGAACACTTATCTGGCGTTGGAGGCTTCTGTGCTCGACCGTTATGAAGCCCTTGACGCAGACCGCCAGGCGGACGGATGCAGCCCGAACACGACCGGATGGTCGGCAAGACTCAATGCCGAGTCGCATGGCTTCTTCCTGAAGGCGGAATATGTGGATGCAGGAACAAAGCATTATTACAATACATCCTATGCCGGCGAAGGACAGATGTTCCATCGAAAGAGGGGAAACGCCCAGCTTCTCGAGACCGGATACAACGGTCATGGCCTGGGTGTGAATCTGTCTCTCAGGCGTCTGGAATGGATGGATTCGAAGGTCGTTACTGACGCATCATCCAATGTGAACATGCTTAACTATGTTCCAGCTCTCTGTACCCAGTACACATACATGCTCACGACCTTGCATCCGTATGGAGCACGTACAGGAGAGATCTCTTCGAGGTTTACAAACAGCGGCGAGATCGGAGGCCAGATCGATGTGTTCTATAATGTGAAGCGCGGATCGTGGCTTGGAGGAAAGCGCGGAATGAAGGTACATGCAAACTTCTCCACATACCATACTATAGCCGAAGAAGGAACATTCAAGTCCGGCAATCTGCTTTTCCGCGACATCAGCGTGGATGTCGAAAAGCAGTGGACGAAGAAGTTCAAGTCGACCCTTCTGTGGTCATATCAGGAGTACACTCCGTCGTATGGCGCCAGCAGGACCACATGGCTTTCAAACATATTCGTGGCTGACCTTCTCTATAAGTTCAACAGCTCGCTTGCTGCCAGGATGGAGCTCCAGTATCTGGTGACCTTCGAGGACCAGAAGGACTGGATGGCAGCCCTTCTGGAAGTGAGCTTCGCACCGCACTGGAGTGTGTACGCTGCCGATATGTACAACCATGGAATGACCAAGGTCCATTATTACAACGGAGGATTCAGCTATTCGAAGTCACGTACCAAGGTGGCTCTCGGATACGGACGATACAAGGCAGGATACATCTGCTCTGGCGGAGTGTGCAGGCAGATACCTGCATACACCGGTGCGAACCTGTCGCTTACAATGCTTTTCTAGGACTCTCATATGAAAAGAATCTCGCACATACTCCTTTTTCTCGCAGCGTGTCTTGCCTCTGCTTGCCATGGCTTTCAGGATCCCAATGACCTGCTCGCCTTCGTGCCTCAGGCTCCGTACACATTGTCGGTCGACAAGAAGGTGATAGAATCTGACGGTAAGGATGTCGCAGTCCTGACCATCACTGATGTGAAGGGGCTTGTCCTTACGGAAGGAGAGTATCTTCGCAACACTTCCTTCTACATCGCGGAACTGGACGAATGGCGTTCGGGTCTAGGTTCTTCCGATGCTCCGAACCTGTTTACAAGCATCGCTGACGGCACATATACGATCAGCGCGATGTACGAGGGTGTATACTGCCAGAACAGCGTCACGGTACGCTCCGAGAACCGTTCGGGATATGAGATATTCCACAAGAACGTCCTCATCTACAAACTGACAGGTACATGGTGCCAGTACTGTCCGTATATGACGGAGGCATTGCACAATGTCGACGAATACACCAAGGACCACAGCATAGTGATGGCCTTCCATAACCGTGACGATTTCGCGATCCGGTACAATGCGAACATGGACATGGCCGGAATGCTTCTGAGCCGGTTCGGAACTGCTGACGACGGTTATCCGTATGCCATATACTCGCTTGCAGAGGGTTCAGGAAAGAGAACGGTGAACGACATACAGCGTCTGGTGAAGAATCAGCTTACATCCGCTCCTGCAGGAACGGGAATCAAGGCGGAATCCGTCGTCGAGGACGGCAAGGTAACGGTCAAGGCGTCTGTCAAGGCGTCGATGGCTGGAACATATGACCTCGGAATCGCAATCCTCAGAGACAATCAGAGCGCAACGAACTATGAAGGCAGGCTCGAAGTATATGACGATGTGGTGACCCTGGTTTCCGGCAATTTCTTCGCCCAGTCTTCCGATGCTTTCAGCCTGTCTGCCGGAGAGGAGGTGGAGATCGGGAAGGTGTGCGAACATCCTGACATCATGCCGGGAAGTTCGTGCAGGGTCGTGCTCTTCACGTTGGCTGATAAAGGCGGAAAGACTGTGATCGACAACGCCGTAGACTTCAAGGTCGGCGAAAGCGTTGACTACAGATACAACGAAGGCAGTCAGACGGGCGGTTCTCCGCAGCCTGAAACATATCCTCAGAAGATGCTTGGAATGCAGTTCACTTCAGTCGGATGCACCAACTGTCCGTATCTTGCAGACGCCATAAAGGATGTTCAGAAGAACATGCCGGACAGGATGATTCCGGTGGCATTCCATCTTGATTACGGCGGTTATGAGGACCCTATGGCACTTCCGGTGAACACGAAGCTGTATGACAAGGTGAATACAGGCAACGGCCTTCCGATGTTTGCCCTGAACTTCAGGAAGAGTTCTTCTCCTATAATCAACGAATATGCGAAGATCGTTTCTGAAATAGATCTCCAGGCGGAAGCCCATCCTGCAGTGGCGGGCGTGGGAGTTTCATGCAAGTATGACAAGGCTTCATGCAGCGTCGAGGTCAATGCCCGTTTCAGCACATCCGTGGCAGGGGAATACCGCTACCATATCTTCCTGGTAGAGGACGGAATAGAGTATTATCAGGTAGGAAGTGACTCACAGACATATATCCATGACAATGTCTTCCGTGCGATGGCCGCAGACAATATCATGGGAGCCAGACTCAATGACGGAAAGGAACTGGTGCCCGGCAAGGAATATTCAGTAACAAGGACCCTGCAGCTTGACCAGGAATGGAAACCTGAAAACATGAGGGTCGTTGCAGCTATCCTGAATACCGAAGACGGCGGGGAGACGTTCTGCTGCAACAATGTCGAGGAATGTGACCTCATGGCAGATGAACCTGTGGCGGAAGGACGTTTCCAGAGACATGTCTGCGTGATGGAATTCACAGGCACATGGTGCGCACAATGTCCTGACGGTGCCACGACCCTGAACTATCTCGTGGACAGACAGTATAAGGGAAAGGCTTTTGCCCTTGCCTTCCATAACAATGACGTATACGCACTTCCGCAGGAACAGGAACTTTTCAAGATGTTCAATTGGGGCGGATACCCGGCATATGTCACGGATATGCGCGAGACCGGACTTCTGAATGAAGGCGGATGCGACGACTCGATCGAGACGTCTCTATATGATTCGCCGACCCATTGCGGGGTCTCTGTCTCGTCGGTTCTCGACAAGGAGACGTCAAAGGTTTCTGTCGTCGCAAAAGTATTTGCCGAAAGGGCCATGACTTACAGGATCGCGGCATATGTGGTCGAGGATAAGGTCAAGGGCGAGCAGACCATGGGAACCGGAACCGTGAACAAGGACTATACACATCGCCATGTGGTGAGGAAGATGCTTTCATCAAGCGTCCGCGGAGAGTCTCTCGGAAAGCTTTCTGCCGGAGATGAGAAAGAGAAGACTTTCGAGTTTCAGCTTGAAGACGGCTGGAATGCAGACAATGTGTCTGTGGCTGTGCTTGCAATCGATGAGAACGGACATGTGAACAATATGGCCGTATGCGCAGCGGACGGCGGTGAAATGGATTATGAATATGTAAATAACTGATATTGATATGAAAAGATTTTTAATGGCGCTAATGATTGCGGCTTCTGCCGCTATGCTCATTTCTTGCGAAGGCAAGGGAGAGGATGATAACGGCGGAAACACGCCTCCTAAGGGTGAAAGCGAGTTCTATGAATTCCCTCTCAATGTCCAGGAAGAAGGGTTCGAAGCCGGCGAGAACGGTGTTACAATCAATGTTTCTTCAGTAAAGGAGAACAACCTTGTGTTCAATCTTGTACCTGGTTCGGCAGTCAAGTCATACCGTGTCGAGGTATATCCTAAGGCAATGCTTTACAATCTTCTTCTCAACGAAGGATGTGTGGACGGTACTCAGGCTGATTGTGAGGATATCCTTATCCAGCTTGTGAAGAATTCTTCATCAGCCGGTGCAAAGGTCTTCAATTCATCTTCTGATGATTTCGCTGCAAAGGAATTCGACTGGGTTAACTCCGATTTCACAAACGGCATCATAGTTCCGGACTGCGAGTATTATATCATGGTTCTTGCATGCTACGATCCGGATGCTGTCAATCCGGCATCCATGAGCATCGCCCATGTCACCACACCTGCAAAGGAACTTGTGGGTGATCCTCAGATTGCCATCGAGGCAGAGACCGGCTACCGTGCATTCATCGTCAGGTACCATCCGAACGAGGACTGCAAGTTCTTCTACCATTGGATATGGTCTACTGACGAGATGTCGGAGTTTATCGACCTTTTCGGAGATAAGATGATGCGTGACTTCTGCCGCACAGCCGTATCGCAGGCATATGACGCTACGCTTGAGGAGAATCTTTATGTCAAGAGGACATTCGATATCGCCGACGATATCGTTCGCGAGAATACGGCGATTGCAGTGGCTGTCGATGCCAACGGAACCCCTTCTGCAGAGATAATGAGATATGATTTCACACTTCTCGATATTCCTGAAGGCGACTTTACACCTGTAGCCAGGATCAAAGCCGGCAATAGGGTCGGAGCTACGCTTGCATATTTCGATGTCGAGATGGAGAAGAGCTGCATGTCTTGCTTCTATCGCCTCTATACTGCGGAGAATGCAGAACTTATCGAAAGTCTGTCTGCTGATGAGAAGCACGCTGAGGCGGTGAGCATCGCGAATGAAGGATGGGGAGTCGCAAACCAGAACTTCTCTTTCGATTCGGATCTCGGAATGCTGACAGGAGATGCATTCAAGTCTTCAAGCGAGTCTCAGGTCGAACTTCAGCCTGACACCGAATATGTGGTGCTTTATGTTGCGAAGAACAATTTCGGAGAACTTTCGGAGCTCTGCTTCTCCGAGCCTTTCAGGACCCTCCCTCTCGTTCGCAACAATCCTGAAGCATGTATAGCAGACGTGAACCTTACATTTACGGATGTATCGCGCTGGGGATTCACATACAATTTCACATATGATTACGAGACCACTGCATGCTACCGTTTCCAGCTTGTATGGCCGTACGATGAGGATGATCCGACTACAGATGAGGATGATGACTTCATCCGTCCTCCACATTACATAAACGATGTCAATGACCGTGACAAGTGGATGACTTTCTTCTATGACACATATCAGGATGGCCCTGCCGGACTTGTGCCTATCGTGAATATGTGGGAGGCAGAAAAGTCGAATTATGACGGTTATTCTATGTTCGGATACGATTCGGGAATCACATATGTGATAGCATATTGCGCCGAGGATATCAATGGAGTGGTAGGCCCGGTCAAGTTCGCGGAAGTTACCACCACGGCTCCGAACCCTGGTCCGAATCCGACAGTGACCATAGAGGATCTGGAATATGACGCTGAATCCGGTGAGGTCATCGGACGCTTCGTTGCGAACGAGGATGCCAAGATGATCAAGTATTTCAGTGTGACTTCTGCTGATGCAAGCCTCTATTCGGCATGCGCCCTCAATGACCTGGTGAATACCCAGCGCCGTGACTACAACACTTACCTTACCTTGTGGGAAAGCCAGCTGATGCAGCTCGGATTGAGCACTACGGCCGAATCAGTAGTATTTACGGAGTCTGTGGACAAGA
Organism: Bacteroidales bacterium; assembly: GCA_017461285.1. The sequence continues at coordinate 8,816 of JAFTYS010000101.1, forward strand.
ATTCCACAGCCCCTGTGCTGATCGCTGCAATGGCCATCGGAGAGGAAGACGGCGTGGACGTATATAGTCCTGTGGCAGCCAAGATATGGCATAAGGGAGAACTGAAGGATCTCGCTGATTTCAGAACCCCTCCGACCGAATAAACCTGAAAGACTATGAATATGAAAAGGAATTATCTTATACTGGCCCTTGCGGCAGTACTGTCTCTCTTTGCTTCATGCGGCAAGGAGGCTGATCCGTTCGATGACTCCAAGATATGGGATGCCATCGAGCAGCTTAAGAACCGGGTGACGGCTCTTGAAACGGCGGTTGCAGAGAATGTGTCTGCAATCCAGTCTATGGTCTCTCTAGGCAGCATCTCTTCATGGGAGTTTGATGCAGAGACCGGCAAGGCTGTGATCACTCTTCTTGATGGAAAGAAGATCACCATCAGCCAGAACATGAAAGGATATTCGCTGATATCCGTACTCAAGGACGATGACGGAGTATATTACTGGGCAATCTGCAAGGACGGAGTGTCCGAACCTCTTCTGATTGACGGAAAGAAGGTTCCTGTTACGGTTACTCCTGCATTGAAGATTTCTGAAGACAAGATGTGGATGATTTCTGTTGACGGAGGAAAGACTTGGGTGAATACAGGAATCGAATATCAGGATACTGTTGCAGGTCCTCAGCCTCCGGTTGAGGGTGAAACCGGACTTGTGTTCTTCCAGGATGTGAAGCAGGAAGGCGGATATCTCATACTCACTCTTGCTGACGGTACTGCTGTAAAGGTTGCGATCGTCGGTGAGGCTTCGTTCACAGCATCTTCTGATACTCTCTGGTTCTCAAGGACCGGTATGGAGAAGTCTGTCGCAGTAGAGATGGTAAATGTCAAGGCGTATACGATTACAGAAAAGCCTGAAGGATGGAAGGCACGTATGGACGGGGAATATCTTTATGTTTCTTCCCCTGAAAGCTTCACCGGATCTCCTAGGCAGGGAACAGTCAAGGTACTCGCCGTGTTCGAAGCTGTCCAGACTCCGGCAATACTCTCGCTTGAAGTCGTGCATGAACCGATGTTCACATTATCTTATGTGAACGGCAAGGCATCGGTAGCTTTGTCGTCCCATACAGGCGAAGATTTCAACGGCTATGTGCTCGCAGGCTGGAAGAAGGATGA
>JAFTYS010000102.1 GCA_017461285.1 Bacteroidales bacterium
TATTGAATATCTTTGCAAAAAGATGCTCTCATGATGAGACCAAACATGTTTTTTCGTATACTGCCGTTATTGATTCTGCTTGCTTCCTGCGGGCAGGATGAACCTGATTATCGCCTGATGTGGCAGCATGCCCATCATATTGACGATGCACGGATGACGAGCCTGTACGGTGAGCCGCGGGATGACATGAACAGTATCTTCGGAGCGATACTGGAAGCTGTAGATGGCAATTGGGACAAGGTCGCTGATCTGACCGCCGGTTCGCGTACATCAGAGCTTTTCGCTTATTATCATAACCTTGCCATGGCGATGGAAGGCCATCTTGCAGACAGCCTCATGTATTATTATCAGCCTTTTGAAAGAGGACTCTTTCTACCTGTAGGAGAGACTTCCGGCCAGTTGAGGATTGCGGCATCGTCTGAAGTCTGGTTCCGTCTGGGCGAAATGACCATGGCGGAGCATAGCGCCATGCTTGCTCAGATCTTTTCCCCGGAGCATTTCGGAGTGCCTTACCTTAAGCGTCTGGCAGAGATCAATATGGTAAACGGCCAGGATGAAGCCGCGAGGAAGTACCTTCGTCTGCTTTCAAAGGAGGAGGGATGTGAAGAATGGGTCTCAGACAGGCTGCCGGGCCGGGAATCAAAAGCTGTGAAGGACTGTGTGGACGGCCTGAGACGCCTTGCGCCCAAGACCGATATGGTGCACAACCCTTCCGATTACAGAGGTGTCCTTAAGAATCTCCTTGCGTCCAATCCTGACAACGCTCTTGCAAGACAGTACCTTCTCTGCCTTGATATCGTAATAAAGGACCTTGAACACTTCATCGAAGACTACGACCCGTCGCGGGACAGGTCGCGCCTATATGACGAGGCTGTGCTGATCTTCCTGGCGCAGCGTAATGCCATTACTCCTCAGAATCTGGCCCATTTTGCCATTCCGCAGGAGGTGCTTCAGGATTTTTCAGATTATAATGACATGGTAAACTTCAACCAGGGGGCGATGGAGCCTATGCAGAAGAAATACGGCAAGACCTACTGGTTCTTCTATCAATATGCTAAAAGGAACGTTAAATAAGATAGCGGCAGCAGCGCTCATGCTTTCCGTCTTCTCTGCCTGCGGCAGTAGGAAGACGGAAGTCGCCGTATATACCGATTCGCCCATATATCCTGATTATATGGGGGTGACAATCCCGTCAAATATAGCCCCTCTCAATTTCCACTATACATCAGAGGATATAAAGAATGCCCTGACGACCGTGAGGTACAAGGAAACGGTCCACACGTTCAAGGGCAGGGAAGTGGTCTGGAAAATGGATCAGTGGAAGTCCCTCCTTGCCTCTGCAGAGTCTGATACGCTCCGCTTCTCTGCGGAAATCAGAATGAAGGGCGGAAGAAGTGAGAATCTGGAATGGGACGTCTATGTCTCTCCCGACAGGATCGACCCTTACCTTTCATACAGGCTCATCGAACCGGGATATGAAGTCTGGCATGAAGTCGAGATCCGCGAGAGGTGCGTGGAGAATTTCGACGAACGTGTGCTCTCTGACTGGAAGCATACCGGTAACTCATGCATGAACTGCCACATCCACAGCCAGGCGCGTGCAGATCTTTCAATGTTATATGTAAGAGGTAAGAACGGCGGTGCCTTCCTGAACAGGAACGGTGAGCTTCGCAAGCTTTCCCTAAAGGCGGAGAACATGGTTTCCGGCACCGTTTACGGCGAGATCCACCCTTCGGGAAGATATGGAGTCTTCTCGTCCAATATCATAATCCCGGGATTTCATACCCAGGGAAGCAGAAGACTGGAGGTGTATGATACAGAATCTGACCTTGCAATCGCCGACTTTGACAGGAACGAGATGATCGTTCCTCAGCCTTTGTCGCGCAAGGATGTGCTGGAGACCTTCCCTGTCTTCTCTGCGGACGGAAAGAGCATATATTACTGCGCTGCCGATACGTTGCCTCTGCCGCGCGATATAGAGAAACTGCGTTATTCCCTGATGAAGGTCAGCTTTGATGAGACGACGGGTATGACGGGAAGCAGGCCTGAAGTGGTCTGGGATGCTGAAGAGCATGGAGGAAGCGTATGTCATCCGAAATGCTCGCCTGACGGCAAGTGGATAATGTATACTGTTGCTGACTACGGCACTTTCCCTATCTGGCACACCGAGTGTCAGCTCGAAATGATGAACCTGCATACCGGCGAGATCATAAATATGGATGCTGCCAATTCCGACCGCTCCGACACATACCACAGCTGGTCATCCGACAGCCGCTGGTTCGTCTTCGCAAGCAAGAGGGGAGACGGCAAGTACGGCAGGCCGTATTTCTGTCATGTCGATGATGACGGCAGGCTTACCAAGCCTTTCGTGCTTCCTCAGGAAGATCCGTGGCTTTACGAAAACAGCCTCCGCTCTTTCAATATTCCGGACCTTTCGGACGGTCCTGTTCACTTCGATGCCGAGACAATCGGACGTATGGTAATGGAGGCGAAATAATTCATTTTTTTATTCTTTTTACGGATTTTAATATTAATTTTGTAACTTGTTTTACTATGCATAGTAGGGCAGGAACCACGTTAATTGACTGTGTTAGACAAGATTAAGATAAACATCTTTATAACCATTACTATTAATTATTAACCATTAACCATTATGAAAAGTAAATTGTTTACTTCTCTCATGCTGATTTTCGCATGCGTTACCATGATGGCTCAGTCACCTAAGAAGGTAACTGGTACCGTCACAGATAATGCAGGACAGTCAGTAATCGCGGCTTCGGTCGTGGAGCAGGGAAACGCCAGCAATGGTGTCGTTACCGATCTTGATGGAAAGTTCGAGCTTTCAGTTCCTGCAGGAGCGAAACTCGTCGTTTCTTCAATCGGTTATGCAACAAAGGTGGTTGAAGTCGGCAATCAGACCGTACTTTCAATCGTCCTGGACGAGGACGCACAACTTCTCGAGGAGACTGTAGTCGTAGGTTACGGTACTCAGAAGAAGAAACTCGTTACAGGATCTACCGTTCAGGTAAAGGGTGACGACCTTGTGAAGCTGAACACTACCAGCGCTCTCGGAGCAATGCAGGCTTCGACTCCTGGTATGCAGATCACATCATCATCAGGACAGCCTGGTGAGGGATTCAAGGTCTCTATCCGTGGTATGGGTACCATCGGTTCTTACCAGCCTCTTTACGTTATCGACGGAGTTGCAGGTGGTGACATCAACGCTCTCAACCCTTCTGACATCGAGAGCATCGACGTCCTCAAGGATGCTGCATCCTGCGCCATCTACGGTGCACGTGGTGCTAACGGTGTTGTCCTCGTGACCACAAAGCAGGCCAAGGCCGGCAAGTACACTGTCACTTACGACGGTTTCTACGGTGTGCAGAATGTTCAGAGAATGCCTGAAATGCTCAATGCAAAGCAGTACATGGACGTTCAGAACATGCTTACCGTGAATGCAGGCGGTCTTCCTATCGACTGGGCTAACATCCTTGATACCGAACTCTATAACAGCATCATGGACGGAAGCTTCACAGGAACAAACTGGCTTGACGCCATCCGCAACGAGAATGCCCCTTATTCAAATCACGCTGTGAACATCGTCGGCGGTTCTGACAGGACCAAGATGTCAATGGGTATTTCGAACACTTCTCAGGAAGGTATCTTCGGATATCCTGTACAGTCAAAGTACAACCGTACTACAGTTCGTATCAACTCTGACCACGTGATTCTCCGCAAGGGCGCCCTCGACGTCATCACTTTCGGACAGAACATGACCTACACATACAGCACCAAGGGCGGTATCGGTATCGGAAACCACTATTGGAACGATATCTTCAACATGCTCGTTGCTAACCCAATCCTCCCTATGTATGATGATAACGGTCAGTACACTGATTTCGATAATATCGAAAAGACAGGTCTCTGGGGAGTCGATCCATATGTGACCAACCCTATCGTTGCAATGACAAGGTCTTCAAGAGGTAACAACAAGAGCCAGAACCACGCTCTCAACCTCTCGGCAAACATCCGCATCCAGCCTATCAAGGACCTCGTGTTCCGCAGCCAGGTGAACTACAGGATGTCTGCAAGCACATATCGCCAGTACGGTATGACCTACCACTCAAGCCAGTATGACAAGAGTGAGACAGACAGCGTGTCTCAGAGCGCATCTGCAGGCTGGAACTGGTCATGGGAGAACACTTTGAACTACAAGTTCAACCTTGGTGAGAAGAATCACTTCGACGCACTCGTAGGTTCAACCCTCGAGCACTCAGGCTTCGGCGAGAGCGTAAATGCAGCTCGTGCTGACGGTGCATGGAAGGATGACTATCTCCACGCATATGTAGGTAACATGATCGGTACAATCGACCCTGCAAGCATCGGTGGCGGTACTTGGGGCGATTCAGGTCTTGCTTCATTCTTCGGCCGTATCAACTACGACTACGATGAGAAGTACATGCTCTCAGCTATCGTACGTGCAGACGGTTCATCAAACTTCGCACCTGGTCATCGTTGGGGTGTATTCCCTTCAGTAGCAGCAGGTTGGGTTGTTTCTAGCGAGCCTTGGATGGAAGGAACAAAGAACGTTCTCGATTACTTGAAGCTCCGCGCATCATGGGGACAGAACGGTAACTGTTCAGTATCTAACTTCCAGTATCTTGCAACAGTGGCTATCGGCCCTGAGAACGGTGGTTATGCATTCGGTCACGGACCGCTCGAGCAGTGGCAGACCGGTTCATACGCTGACAAACTTGCAAATGCTGACATCTCTTGGGAGACTTCAGAGCAGATCGACCTCGGTTTCGATGCACGCTTCCTCCAGAACAGACTCCACATGACATTCGACTGGTATCAGAAGAATACTAAGGACTGGCTGGTGAACGCTCCTATCATGGGACACTTCGGAACAGGTGCTCCTTATATCAATGGTGGTGACGTGCGCAACTCAGGTGTCGAGCTCTCTCTCAACTGGAGCGACGCAATCAACAAGGACTTCTCTTACTCAGTAGGAGTAAACGGTTCTTACAACAAGAACGTGATCACCCGTATCGCAAACGACGAAGGAATCATGCATGGTCCTGGTTCAGTAGTTCAGGGTATCGATGAGATCTACCGTGCACAGGTAGGTTACCCTATCGGTTACTTCTGGGCATACAAGACCGACGGAGTATTCCAGAATCAGGCGGAGATCGACGAGTGGGTTGCAGCAGGCAAGCCGACTATGGGTAGCCCTGCACAGCCTGGTGACCTCAAGTTCGTAGACTACAACGGTGACGGTGTTCTCGACGCAACTGACAAGACTATGGTCGGTGACCCTAACCCTGACTTCATCCTCGGTCTCAACCTGAGCTTCTATCTCTATGGTTTCGACTTCGCGATGAGCGGTTACGGCAACTTCGGACAGCAGGTATTCCGCGCATACAGAAGATATTCAGACTCACAGTGGAACAACTACACAACCGAGATCTTCAACTACTGGCATGGTGAAGGTACTTCAAACAAGTATCCACGCATCGTACCTGGTACAAACTACAACTACATGCAGAACTCTGACCTCTTCGTAGAGGACGCAGACTTCTTCAGAATCCAGACTATCAGCCTCGGATACGACTTCAACAGACTTTGGAAGAACTCTCCATTCGGACAGCTCCGCCTCTATGTTCAGGCGAACAATCCTTTCGTGATCACCAAGTATAAGGGTATGGACCCTGAAGTTGGTTCAGACGGCGGTTCAGGAAACGATTGGGCGAAGGGTCTCGACCTCGGATACTATCCACAGGCTCGCGCTATGATTCTTGGTGTTAACCTCAAATTCTAATTTTAGTGACTGATATGAAAAAGATATTATATTTCGCAGCAGTCGCTGTATGTGCTTCGCTCGTTTCATGCGAGAGTTTCCTCGATACAACCAACTACTGGTCAAAGACAACTGAAGACTTCCCTGCAAACCAGGCGGATGCAGAGCAGATTCTTACAGGTATCTACAATAACCTTAACGTGTCTATCGGAAACAATGTGCACCAGAACCACTTCCTGTGGTCACTGGCAGCGTCTGATGACTGCCTTGGCGGTGGTGGAGCCAACGACCAGGCTATGCAGGCTCATGACCTTCTGCTCAACTTCGGCGCAAACATGTATGAAGGTTTCTACAAGGACCGTTATACAGGTATCGCACGCGCTAACGTAGCAATCGAGACTTTCGAGAACTGCGGTCTTGATGACGCTACCCTCAACCAGTACCTCGGTGAGGCTTACTTCCTCCGCGCATGGTACTACTATGAACTCGCTTCAATGTTCGGTAACATCCCTTGCCCTGTGACGTCAAGCGCAGACGCAACTCAGCCGCAGATCAGCGGTGAGGCTCTCTGGGGACAGATCCTCCAGGATGCGAAGACCGCTGCCGACATCATGCCTTCTACCATTGCAGACCGTGGAAACGGCCACGTCGACAAGTATTGTGCTGAGGCTCTCCTCGGTCGTGCATACCTCTTCTATTCAGGTTTCTATGGTGATGAGGAAGTTTCTCTTCCAAACGGCGAGACCCTTACAAAGGCTGACGTTCAGGCTGCAATTACTGACTGCGTTCAGAACTCTGGCTACAGCCTCGTTCCTGACTATCACAACCTTTGGGCTTACACCAACAGGATTTCAGTTGAGGACGAACTTTCTCCATACAGCGGTAAGGGCTATGAGTATGTGAACAATGACAAGGGAGTCAACCCTGAGGCAATGTTCATAATCAAGTTCAACACTCAGCCGTCATGGGGCACTACCATCGGTTATTCAAACCAGACAGCTCTCTTCATGGGTGTCCGCGGTCAGGCTAACGATGCAGACCACTTCCCATTCGGAACAGGCTGGGGTATGTGTCCGGTAAATCCAAGCCTCGTGGCTGACTGGAAGGCAACCGAGCCAGGTGACCCACGTCTTGAGGCTTCGATCATTGCTGTTGACAACGCAAAATGGAAATACTCTTTCGGTGGTGACTCAAACATTCAGGAGACAGGTTACTATCAGACCAAGTGCATGCCTGTCATCGGACGTAAGAGCGACGGTTCTGGCTTCTGGAAGTCATACGTCAACGAAATGTATCCAGGCCTTATCTGGTCAGAGGGTAATGAGGACAACTTCCAGCTCAACCTCATCGACGATATGGTGATGATCCGTTTTGCTGAGGTTCTCCTTATGGACGCCGAGCTCAATAACAACCAGGCAAGCTTCGATGCAGTGCGTGCTCGTGCTGGTCTTCCATCAAAGCCTATCAACGAAGAGAACATCCGCAACGAGCGCCGTTGGGAGCTCGCATTCGAGGGTGTGCGTTATGGTGACATGCGTCGTTATGGCGAGTCTTATGCTGTTGCAGCTCTCGACAAGCAGGAAGGTGTAGCTTGCTACAATTCAGGAGTTAAGGGCGACAACCATGCTTCTCAGTTCAACGGCGGCTACGGCAACCGTTACGCCAAGACCAAGGGCTTCGTTCCGCTTCCTAATGCACAGATCTCTCTCTCTGCTTCTGCAGGCGAGCAGTACAAGTATCAGCAGAACGAAGGCTGGGGCTCACAGGATTCAGAATTTGCAGGATGGCAATAAAATTTGATTGAACATGAAAAAGATAACATTAATCGCAATGACAGCCGCAGTGGGAATGGCTTTCGCAGCTTGCGAACCTACTCTCATTGACGGACCGGAGCCATTTGGCAAAGTAGAATCTACTGTCCTCGCGAATGGCATTACATATCAGCAGTTTGCTGATGAGGCTTGCACACAGCCTGACGAAGCAGGAAACTTCGTCAAGTTCAACAGTGCTGCAGGTATCGTTCAGGTCTTTGTCGAGTCTACCGGAGCACATATCTTCACAGGTGCCGGTGGAGTCGTTAAGATTCCTGTAAAGCGCGGCCAGGAGCCTAGCACAAATCTCATTTTCCGTATCGCTAACGCTGACGGTACTTTCACTGACGCAGTCAAGACATTCGCTTGTACACCGCCTACTGAGCTTTCTCCAGAGATGCTTATTCTCGCAAGTGATAATGGCCAGAAGGTATGGAAGTGGGCTCCGGCAGCAGTTTATGGTAATGCAGGTCACACTGGCGCAGGTGCAAACTTCAACGCTCCTGGAGTTGTAGACGGAATATGGTGGGGTTGCGAGTCAGCTGATGCCCTTATGGACCAGCTTGCACATTCAGGCGGTACAGCTTACGGTGATGAGGCTAATGGAGCTTATATGGTATTCTCTGAGGATGGAGTCGTTACTTCATACAAACCAACAGGAGAAGTTATCAGAAGCGGCAAGTTCGAGGTAAAGAATTATGACCCTTCACGCGCAAGCGGCTGGGAGCTCGGTAAGCTTACTACTTCAGAGCCGGCTCTTCTCTTCCCTTGGAAGGTTAACGGTGGCGGTACTCCTGTTACAGAGTATGATATCATGTACTTCACTCCTCAGGCTATGACTCTTGTACATACTGCAGGTCAGGCTGCCGGTGGCTGGGGTGAGATCACTCACTGGAGCTTCATCGGTGGTTCGCCAGACCCACTTACAATCGAGGGTACTTGGACATATGGTGCCAACGGTTATGGTAACGGTGGACATGCCGGCGCTGGCGCGGCATTTAATGCTCCAGGCGTAGTAGATGGAAACTGGTGGGGTGTAGCGACAGGTGACGAGCTTGCAGATCAGCTTGCTCACGCTGGTGGCACTGCAACAGGCGACGAGTCTTCAGAGGCATATATGGTATTTGAAGGCAACACAGTCACTACTTATGCTCCAGACGGATCTAAGGTTCGCGGTGGCGAGTGGACAGCTGTGATGAATGATTATGCTTCAGGTGCAGGTCGTGGCGCAGCAGGTTGGGAACTCGGTAAGCTCACTACTTCAGAGCCTGCTCTCCTCTTCCCTTGGATGGTCAACGGCGGTGGTACTCCTGTCACTGAGTTTGACATTATGTACTTCGATGCAAATAATATGACCCTTGTTTACACAGCAGGCCAGGCATCCGGTGGATGGGGTGAGATCACTCACTGGGTATTCGTTCGCAAGTAATAATTCAATATACCTGAATTTAAGGCAGTCGCATTGATGCGACTGCCTTTTTTTGTTATATTTGTATCTTTTTATGCCAAGTGAAGAATCTTTATAAAGATGAATAAGACAGTCCGATACATATCCTCAGCAGTTTTCGGTATATCCGTTTTTCTGTTCTGGCATCTTCTGTACCCTCATGTCCTTGGATTTCAGGAGCAGAACCAGCTCTTTCTCTTCACATGGGACTTTTTCGTGGAAAGAATGAGCGTCTCAGGGGGTCTGGCCGATTATATTGCCGAATTCTTCACACAGTTCAGCTACATCCCTTTCTTAGGTAAAGTGCTGACAGCGCTCCTTTTTGTCGCATTTCAGCTGTCTGTTGCCTATGCTTCCGGAAGGAAGGAATGGTACGTCTTGAGTTTCGTCGCTCCTGTGCTACTCCTTGTCTATATGTGCGACATATATGTGATGCTATGCTATCTTGTCGCTCTGACAATCAGCGTCCTGCTCTGCGGACTGTACCGCAGACGTCCTGGTCTGATATGGGCATCTGCAGCCTCTATCCTTGGCTACTGGCTCATCGGTCCTGCCATCTTCATTTTTGCCATATTTGTATTGGCCCGCGAGAGGAACTGGAAATCTGTGACGGTGCTGGCGCTTGCTGTTCTTGCCGTTGTTGTATCGAAGTTCACATACCTCCAGCAGTATCCGTGGAAGACTGTGATCTTCGGAATCAATTATTACAGAATGGCTCTGACTGTTCCGGCAATGCAGATCATTGTTGCCGTGGCAGCTCTCATTCCTGCTCTTACTGATTGTCTTCCAAAACCGAAGACCATGACAAGAGTTGTGCTTGGAGTGATTATTGTCGCTGGCGGCGTTGCAGGCTGCTTTGTGAACTACCAGAAGGACGTTGCCGAACTGGTAAGTTATGACCAGATGGTAAGATATGAGGATTGGGACGGAATCTTGAAACGCGCCGAGAAATATCAGCCAGACTCCGAACTGGGAAGCGTTAGCGTCAATCTTGCCTTGTTCATGAGCGGCAGAGGAGGAGAACTTCCGAGATTCAAGCAGTTCGGTACGAGAGGACTGATTCTGCCTAATATCAGGGACTTCATCTCCAACTCATCTTCGTCCGAGGTCTTCTGGAGGCTTGGAATGATAAACGAGTCCCTTCGCTACGCATTTGATACACAGGAGTCTCTCATAAACAACCGCAAGAGCGGACGATGGATGAGCAGGATGGCGCAGTGCCAGATGCTCAACGGACGCTACGATGTCGCCGAGAAATATCTTGACATCCTCAGCAACAGCCTGTTCTATAGAAAATGGGCAAACGATCAGAGAAGATATCTTAGGAACGAGCGTGCTATAGCATCCGATCCTATATATGCATACCTCCAGTCTGTTCGTTATCAGACAGATTTCCTTTACTATTATCCGGAGATGGACAAGATGCTGGCGATTCTATATCACCAGAATAAGAACAATGTGATGGCCGCCTGGTACTATCAGGCATGGACAGCCCTAAAGAAGAATGAAAACCATGACAATCAGACATATACTGGCAACGCTCACGGCAATTAGCCTCTTGGTAGCTTCCTGCAGCAGGGAGACGGTGCTCCGTGAAGATCTGCCTCATATCTTCCCGGATTATATCGGTGTGACTGTTCCTGCCGGAATAGCGCCTCTTAACTTCGACCTTCCGGAAGAGTATACTAAGGTCTTTGCGAAGGTCAGCGATTCTCATGGCAACAGCATCACTGCCAAAGGACGCTATGCCGGTTTCGATGTGGACAAGTGGCATAAGATCACGGAAGCAAATGTCGGGGAGACTCTGTCCGTCACAGTCGCAGGATTCAGGGATGGCAGATGGGAGCAGTTCCGTCCGTTCATGATCTTTGTAAGCGAGTATCCTCTAGAGGATTATGGCGTCACTTACCGCAAGTTCGCTCCCGGATACGAGACCTACAGCAAGATCGGAATCTACCAGAGGAATATCCATGACTTCGATGAAGATCCTATTCTTGAAGGCACTCTTCTTCCGGGACAATGCATGGGCTGCCATACGGCAAATGCGACGAGTCCGGACCAGTTCCTTTTCCATCTGAGGGGAAAGCATGGAGCTACGGTCGTCCAGACTGAGGGAAACAGGAAATGGCTCGAGACCAAGACCGACAGCACGATAGCCAAGGCTGTCTACTCTTACTGGCATCCGTCGGGCGATTATGTGGCCCATTCGAATAACAAGATCCACCAGCTTTTCTGGACAGGAAACAATGAAAGATATATTGAAGTATATGATGACGCTTCCGATGTAATCGTCCACAATGTGAGAAGCGACCAGTATATCCTTTCACCTTTGCTGATGACAGAGGATTTCGAGACCTATCCGGCCTTTTCAAGCGATGGAAAGACCCTCTACTTCTGTTCCGCACCAAAGAAGGATGTGCCTGCAGAAGCTGAAGATCTCCACTATAACCTTTGTTCGATATCCTTCGATGTGGATACGGAAACATATGGCAGTCAGGTGGATACACTTATCAATGCTTATGCGGCCGGCAAGAGCGTTACCTTCCCTCGTCCTTCGTACGACGGCAGATGGCTGCTGTATTCATATGCAGATTTCGGATGTTTCCCGATCAATCATAAGGAAGCGGACCTTTGGCTTATGGACCTCAAAGACGGCAGCACCCATCCTCTTGAAAGGGCGAATTCCGCATATTGCGAAAGCTTCCACAACTGGAGTTCGGATTCGCATTGGATTCTCTTTGCGAGCCGTCGCGGTGACAGCCTGTATTCATGCATCTACATTGCCGAGATAGATGAAGACGGAAATGCGTCAAAGCCTTTCATCCTGCCGCAGAAGGAGCCGTCATTCTATCATAACACCCTGTTCACTTTCAATGTTCCTGACTTCACTAAGGAAAAGGTGGACTTCAAGATAAGAGGAGCCTATAAGGAGGCGTTTTCAGACGAACGAGTAAAAGTAACTGTCAAGAAATGAAGAAGATAATCATTATGCTGCTCGCCGGCGCAGCCATGCTGGCATCCTGCTCTCAGGAGAAGGGATATGTGATTTATGGAACCGTCAGCAATCCTGAACTGGAAGGCGCTCAGGTCTTCCTTGTCCCGCTTGAGAATCCTGTCAAGGAGACCATTGATTCCGTTGTGATCCGTAACCAGATGTTCGAGTTCCGCGGTACGGAGGAGAAGATGGCGGACATAAGGATTGAAAGATACAAACGCTATGGAAACGAGAATCTTCTCGTTGTGACCGAACCGGGCGAAACATTCGTAACCATCGGCCAGGTAAGCAGCGGCAGAGGAACCCCTCAGAACGACTCTCTCCAGGTGTGGAAGAACCTGACCATGCAGTACTTTCAGCAGTCGGGCGATCTGCGCAAGCAGGGCATGAAGGCTGAAGCCGATGCGCTGCGTGAAGCATATGTGGCCCGCACCCGCCAGATGGCTTCGAATGTCGGCAAGGGAACCACTCTCGGTGTCTTCCTCGACTCCCGCTATCCGAAATCTCCAGATAAAGAATAAAGTCATGGTCAGATTGTTCAATAACCTTTTTGCTGCAGTATTCACCTTTATTGCCATTGCTGCCTGTCAGCCTGCCGAGGCAGACAATGCCGATACAGAAGTAAGCATCGGACAGACGGCATTTTCCTTCACTGCTGCTGAAGGAAAGAAGGACGTCTTCATCCATGCGTCTGCACAGATCGAGGTGACAAGTTCGGAATCATGGTGCAAAGCGGCAGAAGAGCCATATGCAACATCCGGAATCAAAAGATTTTCCGTTTCAGTCAACGAGAATATGAGTGTCGCAGAAAGGATCGCTGTTCTGACCGTTGCGAGAGCAGACGAGAATGTCGGCACCATTACTGTGACTCAAAAAGGCCATGCTCTTATCGTAGACACCGGAGAAATTAAAGACCTGCCGTCAGCTGGGGGGACCTTCCATGTCAATGTCCTGTCCGCCGGTGACTATAATGTTTCGACCGGAGGAGCATCATGGGTGAAACTTAAGGAAAAGAACCATGAAGAATGTACGGCCCTCTTTTCTGTGACTGAAAACATCCAGACTTTTTCACGCGAGACTTACCTGACCTTTACTGCCGGAGATGAGTCGTATAAGGTCTATGTGAGCCAGAAGGCAAGCGAGAAGGAAGTGCCTGCACCTGACATGACGGGCATGGAATCCGATGCAAGAACGCTTATGAAGAAGATGGATCTTGGCATCAATCTGGGAAATACGCTTGAAGCGATCGGCGGTGAGACTGCCTGGGGCGCTCCGAAGACAACGGAAGCAATAATAAGATACTTCAAAGAGTTGGGATTCAATGCGGTACGTATTCCATGCTCATGGGATCAGCATCTTGAATCCGGCAGCGACAATATCGTCAAGGAAAGCTGGATGAACCGTGTGAAGGAAGTTGTGGACTATGTCGTCGGCAATGATATGTATGCGGTTCTCAACATCCACTGGGATGGCGGCTGGCTGGAGAACGACATTCCGAACGGCTATGACAAGGCTGTGGATGAGAAGCAGGCCGCGATCTGGACCCAGATAGCGACAGTTTTCCGTGATTATGACGAACATCTGGTCTTTGCAGGTACGAATGAGCCTAATGTTGAAAATGCATCGCATATGGAGACCCTTCTTAAGTACGAGCAGACATTCATCGATGCCGTACGTGCTACAGGCGGAAGGAATGCCTATCGTGTTCTGGTCTTTCAGGGCCCTTCTACAGATGTGGACAAGACCGACAAACTTATGAGCAAGCTCCCTCAGGACAAGGTGGAGGGCAGGCTTGCAGCGGAAGTACATTACTACACCCCATGGCAGTTCTGCGGAATGAACAAGGATGAATCATGGGGCAAGATGATGTATTTCTGGGGCGATGCCCAGAAGGAATATGCGACAGGTGCATATGAAGGCAAGTGGCTGAGCGGGTACAATGAGGATTATGTCGCAGCCCAGATGGCCAAGATGAAGAAGAAGTTCTGGGACAACGGCATACCGGTGATCATAGGCGAGTATAGCGTATGCACCACCAAGACCTGCAATCTTGGAACCTCTGAAGAGAATGACAAGGCATATGAAGGCTATATGAAATCACGTGCTGCTTTCAACGCCTGTGTAGTGAGAGAGGCTAAGTCCAATGGATGTGTGCCTTTCTACTGGCATTGCGAGGGTGACCTGATCGACAGGAAAGCGCTTAAGGTTACCGAGCAGATGACATACGAGGCCATCGTGGAAGCAGGCAAGACCCAATATCCCGACTAGAACATATACAAAAACTGATAACCAATAATTGAAATAGTGATGAAAGCAAAAGGATTTTTGATTCTCCTTGTTTCAGGACTCGTGCTGTCCGCAGTTTCATTGTCTGCGCAGCCGCCATATCTTCAGAGCCAGACATATGACGTAGGCCTGGATTTCGGAGATTATTCCCATACGTATTTCTTTGCCGATTCGGTCAATGATGTGGATCCTGCTGATGCATCTGGCCATATCAACTGGAAGAGGCACAGCCTGTTTGCACGTCAGGCCTTCAATACGACCGTGACTGCGGTCCAGCCGCTCAAGATGCTGGATTTCCCTGAACCTGAGTACGATAATGACCCGAATCTTCCTTTCAAGATCGACTTCGTCACTCCTCGTACCGTACGTCTGAGGATTTATACGTCCCCTGTGATCATCAAGGAGCAGCCGTCGGTGATGCTTGCCGGGCAGCCAGGCAGCTGCGACGACTGGAAGTACACGAAGGTGTCAGGTGAGCATAGATGGACCAGTGAGTTCGGTACCATCGCTCTTGCTGAAGATCCTTTCAGGGTAGTTCTCTATGACGCAGAAGGCAATCTGATGACCGATACCCGCACATTGTCTGACAATGATTCCACCCAGGTGAGGGTGCTGCCATTCCAGTTCATCAGGCGCTCGTCCGACAACAGAAGGAGCATCAATCCGGTCTTCGCCCTTCACCCATACGAGAGGATCGTCGGCTGCGGAGAATCTTCTACCGCATTGAACAAGGTGGGCCAGAAGCTCAACCTCTTCGTGACTGACCCGCAGAGCCCTGAGACCCCGGACATGTACAAGCCTGTACCTTTCTTCATGAGCAACAGAGGTTACGGCATATTCATGCATACTTCAGCTCCTGTGACCTGCGACTTCGGACAGTCGCATGCACAGTCGATGAAGCTCTTCATGGAAGACGAGACCATGGACTTCTTCATCTTCTTCGGTCAGCCGAAGGATATTCTCGATGAGTATACCGACGTTACTGGAAAGCCTCAGATGCCGCCGCTATGGAGCTTCGGAACATGGATGAGCCGTATCAGCTATTTCTCACAGCAGGAAGCGTACGATGTGGCCGAGAACCTCAGGAAGCATCAGATTCCTTCGGATGTCATCCACCTCGACACAGGATGGTTCACTACCGACTGGGAGTGCGACTACAAGTTCGATCCGGTGCGTTTCCCTGATGCCCAGAAGATGATCGATGACCTGAAGGCTGACGGATTCCATATTTCTTTATGGCAGCTTCCGTATTTCACTCCGCATAACAATTACTATGAGGAACTTATCGAGAAAGGTCTGTATGTGAAGAATGCCAAGGGAGGAATGCCTTTCGAAGATGCAGTCCTCGATTTCTCAAACCCTGAGACAGTCGCATGGTATCAGTCCAAGCTCGAAGGCCTTCTCAAGATGGGAGTCGGGGCGATAAAGGTGGATTTCGGCGAAGGAGCCCCTCTTAACGGCCTTTATCATTCAGGAAGGACAGGACTTTATGAACATAACATCTATCCTTTGAGATACAACAAGGCGGTAGCGGAGATAACAGAAAAGACAACAGGAGAGCACATAATGTGGGCAAGAAGCGCATGGGCAGGCTCTCAGAGGTATCCTCTGCACTGGGGTGGCGACGCTTCCAATACCGATATCGGTATGGCTGCGACCCTCCGTTGCGGACTTTCCTTCGGCCTCAGCGGCTTCTCTTTCTGGAGCCATGACATAGGAGGCTTCGTCCAGAGCACTCCGGAGAATCTTTACCGCAGATGGCTTCCTTTCGGCTTCCTTACTTCACACACAAGAGCCCACGGAGCTCCTCCGACCGAACCATGGCTTTATAACGAAAGCTTTACAGATGCGTTCAGACAGAGCGCGGAACTGAAATACAAGCTCATGCCTTATATCGTGGCGCAGGCACAGAAGTGCGTAGAGAGCGGTCTTCCGATGCTCCGTGCGATGCTGATCGAATTCCCTGATGATCCGGCTGCATGGCAGCTTGACGACCAGTATATGTTCGGATCCGACATGCTTGTCGCTCCGCTTATGGACGATTCGTCGGACAGATACGTATACCTCCCTGAAGGTAAATGGGTTGATTATCAGACAAGAAAGACATATTCTTCAGGATACCATCGCATCGCAGCCGGTGACATCCCATGCGTCATTCTTGTCAGAAAGGGAAGTGTGATCCCTCACGTTCCTGTCGCTCAGAGCACTTCTGAAATACAGTGGGAAAAGGTTTATGATGTCAAATATTAAGATATTTAAGAAAATGAAGCTGAGAACGATCATAGGTGTTGCAGCAGTGCTTGCAATGGCTTCGTGCGGAGCTCCTTCGGAAACGAAGCTCGTTACGGTAGGTAACCCTTATCTCCCGTTGTGGGAGCACATTCCTGACGGTGAACCTTATATCTTCGAGGATCCCGACAATCCTGGCGAATACAGGGTATATGTATATGGATCACATGATTCCATGATCACCGGATATTGCGGCCGCGAGCTGGTGGTGTGGTCGGCATCCGTCGATAATCTCAACGAGTGGCGTTATGACGGCGAGATCCTCCGCGTGCTGAATGATGCGGAAGGAAACCCGCTGAGCAGCGAAGGGCTTTCGGACGTCCTTTATGCGCCTGATGTGACCGAGAAGATAGAAGCAGACGGAACCAGGATGTATTACCTTTTCCCGAACGATATGGAATACGGAAGGCGTTCGCTCATAGCAAAGAGCCCGAGACCGGACGGACCTTTCGAGGTATGCAACTGGAGCAAGGATAATCCGGCATGGACGGAGGGAATACTTGAATTCGATCCGGCCGTCTTTGTCGACGACGACGGCCGCGTGTACGGATACTGGGGATTCGAATGTTCATATGCAGCCGAACTAGACCCGAATACGATGTGTACCCTGAAAGAAGGTACGGAGATCATCAAGGACATGATTTCAAGCAGCAAGTCCGACGGCATCTTCCGCTTCTTCGAGGCATCGTCGATCCGCAAGGTCGAAGACAAGTATATCCTCGTCTACAGCAGAGTCACTCACGACGGTGAATTCGGTCTTCCTTCGACGAATTATACCTTGGCATACGCATATTCCGATGCACCTCTCGGTCCGTGGACATACGGCGGTACGATCATCGACGGCCGCGGCCGTGAAACCGACGAGGCCGGAAATGTGATCGCATCCGGCACTGTTGCAGGCAACACCCACGGCGGTATCTGCAAGATCAAGGACCAGTGGTATGTGTTCTATCACAGACAGACCGGCACCGATGAATATGCCCGTCAGGCCATGGTGGCTCCGATCACCGTCGAGGTGGAGAAGGGAAAAGGCGGCAAGGTGTTCATATCGGAAGGCGAGTATAATTCTGAAGGATTCTCATTGAACGGCCTCGACCCTCTTGAAGCCCATTCTGCCGGCCTGGCATGCTGGTATACAGGACCTAAGGTTGCAGTTCACGAGTATCCGAACAACATCTTCTTCGGCTCATATGTGGCATCCGGTTACGGTACGGATGACAAGTTCGAAGCTCCATATGACCTCAGGAACAATACAAACCCTGTTGTGAACAACACCGACGGCTCTATAGTCGGATACAAATATTTCAATTTTGACGGTACATATGGCCGCAGGAAGCTGGACCTTGTCCTTAACCTCATACCTGAAGGTGTCGACGGAACCATCACAGTCATGGCCGACCGCCCTTGGGCTTCGCAGGGCGGCATAGAGGTCGGCCGGATCGACCTGAAGGCCGATATGCCGGCCGCTCCGGTCGATGTGGCTATCGCGGTTCCGGAACTTGCAAAGATGAAGGGCAAGCATGCCATCTATCTGAAGTTCAGTTCGGAAACCAAGGAAAAGTCTATATGTGTGCTTAATACAATAAAATTCAAATAACACGATCTTATGAAAACAAAACTTACCTTTTTGTCATTACTGGCGTTTGCTGTTCTGAGCGCTTGCACCGGAACTGTAAGGCAGGATGAGAACGGTGTGACCGTGAAAGTGCAGCAGCCTGTGGAAAACGGCCCTGCCCTTGTCCGTCTTCAGGTGATGGGTGACAAGCTGATCCATGTTTCGGCTACGCCTGAAAAGAAGTTTGCTGACCAGCAGAGTCTGGTTGTGCTCCCTGTTACTGAAAAGACTGCTTTTGAAGTCGTTCAGGACGGAGATGTCGTGACCGTATCTACCTCTGCAGTGAAAGCAAATGTCTGCACTGCTACAGGTGCCGTGTGGTTCACAGATCTTGAAGGAAATGTGATACTTGCGGAGCAGCAGGGAGGTGGCAAGTACTTCGAGCCTATCGAAGTGGAAGGAACCCGCGGCTATTCGTTCCGCCAGGTGTTCGAATCTCCTGAAGATGAGGCATTCTACGGCCTCGGACAGCATCAGGCTGACGAATTCAACTACAAGGGAAAGAACGAGCAGCTCTTCCAGTACAACACGAAGGTGTCCGTTCCTTTCATCGTATCCAACAAGGGATATGGTGTCCTGATGGACAGCTACTCGATGATGCGTTTCGGTAATCCTGAAGACTACAAGCAGCTTGGCGAGGTGTTCAAGCTTTATGACAAGAACGGAAAGGAAGGATGCCTTACCGGCACATATGTTCCTGCCAAAGGAAAGACACTTGTGCGCGAAGAGCCGAAGATCTATTTCGAGCATCTTGTTGCTCCAGAAATGGCACGCGTAGTCAATCTTCCTGAGGATTTCCAGTTCTATGGCTCTCAGGTTACCTATGAAGGAGCGCTCGAGGCTTCTGAAACCGGTGATTATCAGTTCAGCCTCTATTATGCAGGTTATACCACTGTGACAATCGGCAATGAAGTGGTCGTGCCTGAGCGTTGGAGAACGGCATGGAATCCTAATTCCTACAAGTTCATCGTCCATCTTGAGGCCGGTGTGAAGACTCCTATCCGCATCGATTGGACGCCGGATGGCGGTGTTTCATATTGCGGACTCCGTGTCTATGATGTGATCGATCCTGTAGAGCAGGCAAAGCATCAGTGGTGGAGCGAGATGACCAAGCAGATGGACTGGTATTTCATCGCAGGTGAAGATATGGATGAGGTCATCAGCGGATACCGTACGCTTACCGGAAAGGCCCAGATCATGCCTAAGTGGGCGATGGGTTACTGGCAGAGCCGCGAGCGCTACAAGACATCTACAGAGATGATCGAGGCTCTCGAGGGCTTCCGCAAGAGGAATATCCCTATTGACAATATCGTGATGGACTGGAGCCACTGGAGAGAAGATGACTGGGGTGGACATGAGTTTGATCCTGCACGTTTCCCTGATCCTAAGGCGATGGTGGATTCGATCCACAATATGGGCGGACGCATGATGATATCCGTATGGCCTAAGTTCTATGTGGATACGGAACACTACAAGGAGTTTGACGAGAAGGGATGGATGTATACCAAGGCATATGAAGACGGAGTCCGTGACTGGATCGGTACAGGATATCTTTATGGCTTCTATGATGCATACTCGGAAGATGCACGCAAGCTCTTCTGGAACCAGATGTACGAGCATTATTATCCTCTCGGCATCGATGCATGGTGGATGGACGCTTCTGAGCCTAATGTCCGCGACTGTACCGATATGGACTACCGCAAGGCTCTTTGCGGCCCTACAGCCCTCGGTTCTTCTACAGAGTTTTTCAATGCATATGCACTTGTAAATGCCGATGCTATCTATAAGGGACAGCGCGGAGTCGACAACGACAAGCGCGTATTCCTCCTTACCCGTTCGGGTTTTGCAGGCCTCCAGAGATACTCTACAGCAACATGGAGCGGCGACATCGCGACCCGTTGGGAGGACATGAAGGCCCAGATTTCTGCAGGTCTTAATTTTGCGATCAGCGGTATCCCTTACTGGACTATGGACATCGGAGGATTCTGCGTAGAGAACCGTTATGTCGCAGGCCAGGAGATCTTCAACCGCACAGGAAAGGAGAATGCCGACCAGAAGGAATGGCGTGAGCTCAATACACGCTGGTTCCAGTTCGGAGCATTCTGCCCGCTTTTCCGTGCCCACGGACAGTATCCGTTCAGAGAGCCTTGGGAGATCGCTCCTGAAGGACATCCTGCATACGAGTCCATCGTATACTACACAAAGCTCAGATATGCGATGATGCCTTACATCTATTCTCTTGCAGGAATGACATGGTTCGAGGACTATACTATCATGCGTCCGCTTGTGATGGACTTCATGGCTGATGCCAATGTAACCGATATCAGCGATGCATACATGTTCGGTCCTTCGTTCATGGTGGCTCCGGTATATGAGTATGGTGCA
>JAFTYS010000103.1 GCA_017461285.1 Bacteroidales bacterium
CGCGCGAGATTTGCTCTTCTCGACGATAACCTCGCGTCCTTTGCGAACTAATTGTTGAATTGTAGGCATAAATGTTTGTAAATAAATAATTTATGTTCATTTCCCCATATTTTGGGGGCTGCAAATATACGAATAATTTTTGATTTATCAACAATAATATTGAATTTCAATGCCTTGGAATGTTGATAACCTGCTTTTCTTTTGTAACTTTGGGAGTTGTGTGTTCAAACGCCCTAATGAGACCCTGCTATGGAAACTGATCCGAAAGACAAGAAATGGATAGTCGTCCGTATAGACGGAAGAATTGCTGCCGTATCGACTGACTACAGGATGCTTGCGTCCATCACCGGACGCCTGGCCGGAAAAGGTGCCTGCCATGATGAAATAAGTGCGGTTGCCGTAGGATTTGACGAAGTCTGGAAGCTGAGGAATGAGGTCGGATGGGATGACCTCATGCTGTTCGGGACAGACTTCCAGAAGAGCGTGTGGAGGAAGCTCTGGGAGCTGACGCATACGGCCGAACCAGCCCGTCTTATCAGCTACAGCGACTTTGCCGACCTGTGCAGTAACCGCGCAGGAGTGCGTGCTGTGGCGCATGCCATCGGACTGAATCCGGTTTCCGTGATCATACCGTGCCATCTTGTCATCCCGAAGGAGTCGGTCGACAAGATGAATGCGATCCGGACAAAGGCGGAATCAACGATATTCAAAGGCGAAGACCTCTGCCTTGGAAGCATACTGAAAGACGAATCGATAGATTTCGGAGAATACTCCCTCGGCCGCAGTCTGAAACGCTGGCTCATAGATCTGGAATTGACCGGCGACGCATCCTAACAACAATCAACTGATTTTCAACAACATATCAATAAAGTATATCGCCGGTACCCCACTCGGACAGGGGTACCGGCGACACTGTATTATAGTAACTAGTTAACTTTCAATAATTTATAAAACCCAGGCATCACTGGTCTACATGACGACCAGCTCGACGCTGCAGCCCCAGAAGACTGAAGGGACACATTCTTCCTCGGTGCCGTCGTTCCTTATGAGGGCAACGCGCTTCAAGGTATAAGACAGTTCGCCTTCCACCAGTTTCTGAAGAGTGACCCTCTGTACCTTGGCTCCAAGGGCAGACCGGTCAAAATAAATCGAAGCAGATGCTCCTTCAAAGCCGGAATACTGCTCCTTTCCATCCTCTTCACCATATATCTTTACATTAAGGGTTCCGGCAGAAGGAGCCTTGTCCAGTTCGAAGACAATCCCCTTGTATTCAGACAGGTCTATAGCCGATGAACAGAGGTTCACTTCCGACCAGAGGTTCTTCCATGTAAACCTGTACAACAGCGTGAGATCATCTGCATCAGGAATGACGGGAACGAAGCCATCCCCGTGATAGCCTTTGACGATGGCTTCCGCCAGTTCCGGATGATTGAAGCATGGGATGGACCTGTACATTCCGTCCGACAGGCTCATCCAGTGGAAAGTGCCGATTCCGCGTCTCTTGCATTCGCTTACGAACCAGCCGGCATAATAGCAGTAATTCTCCAGGGAAGGGTTCTCGCTGAAGGTGCCCCACTCGCCCACTATCACCGGTCCGCCGAGCGAAACAAGATATGTCTCAAGGTCATCAAGCATCCTGCCGACCTCCCTTTCCATCGCTCCAAGATCATCGATATGCGGATATGAATGCACCTGGAAAAGGATATGATCTTCTACCTTGTCGGAAGGCATCTTCATTTCCTTAAGAGGGTCCTGCAGGTGCGGATTCCAGTCACCTGCGCCGCTGCATGCCCCATAGGTGTTCACGACCAGATTCCTGACAGCATTGTTGCCTCCGGTAGAGCGGACGGCATCAACGAAGCTCTGCGCATAGTCATTTATAGCCTTATAAGCTCCTGCAGACAGTCCGGCATCGTAGCCAACGTTATACGAAGCGAAGCACCATGAACGGTTTCTGTCGAGCATCTCATTGTAGGACTCGAACAGAAGGCGCTGGTCATAGTCTCTGAAGCGCAAGGCTATCTGCCTCCAAAGGCCTTCAAAACGGGCCTTTTCCGCAGCGTAGCCTTCCGGAGAGGCTACAAGCCACGCCAGTTCCTCATCCGCTCCGGTATCGTGATGGACATTGATTATACAGTAAAGGCCGGCATCGAGGACATAATCCACGACCTCATTGACACGGTTCATCCATTCTTCATAGACCTTGCCGTCGGCATCCATATGCACGCCCCAGGAAACGGGGACGCGTATGGCACCGAAGCCGGCATCACGCATCATGGTCATGAGCCCGGGAGTCGTCACCGCCTGTCCCCAGCCGGTCTCCCATTTCTTCCAATCCCTGCCGTCTGAGTCTCCTCCCCATAGGGACTCCAGGGTGTTGCCGAGATTCCAGCCCACACCCATATTTGCCACAGCCTCGAACGAAGACTCGAACGGCACTGCAGGTCCATCAGGCCCCGGTTCCGGCTCAGGCTCCGGTTCCGGAATGACCGGAGTCTCCACATCCGTCTTCCCGTCTTCGTCTTCGAATCTTATGATGCCGTCGGGCATGCATGAGACAAAACCTGAAGCTGCGAAAAGGCATACAAGCAAAGCCAAAAACCTGAATCTTGCCATGATGGTCTATGTTATCCTAATACGACTTCTACAGTATGGGCTCCAGGAGCAAAAGGAATCATATTTCCGTCGACAGGAACTCCGTCGACAGTCATTGAAGCGACGCCTTTACATACGCCCGAAGGGTTCATGACCTTGATATCATACGATGCTCCACGGAACTTCCTGCGCACGGTATATTCCTTCCAGTCAGGGCAGATGCAAGGATCGATCTCCAGACCGTCATATCCAGGCTTGATTCCGAGGATGAACTGGGTTATGGCGTACCAGTTCCATGCGGCCGTACCGGTAAGCCAGCTGTTCTTGGCTTCGCCCGGCTTCGCCGCATCCTTTCCTGCGATCATCTGTGAATATACGTAAGGCTCTACCTTATGAAGGGCGCTGTTCTCCTCTGTATATGAAGGGCATATCTTGCGGAAATAATCCCATGCATAGTCACCGCGTCCGAGGACTGTCTCGCCGATGATCACCCAAGGATTGTTGTGGCAGAAGATGCCGGCATTCTCCTTATAACCGGCAGGATATGATGATATCTCGCCATACTCTACGACATATTTCGTGAATGCAGGATTGTTCAGCACGATGCCGTGTTCGCAGTCCAGGCGCTCCTTGACGGAGTCGAGCGCCTTGCGGACCATGCCATCCTCCAGGCCGATTCCGGCCATTGTGCACCATCCCTGCGACTCGATGAATATCTGTCCTTCCTCGTTCTCATGCGAACCTACCTTGCGTCCAAAATAGTCATATGCACGAAGATACCAGTCGCCGTCCCAGCCGTGCTTCTTCACGGCCTCTACCATGTTCTCGACCAGACCCTCCGCACGATCCGCCTCCTGCGAAAGTCCGAGGTGGCGGCAAAGCTCCACATAATCACGTCCGCATACGACGAAAAGTCCTGCGATCATAAGGGACTCTGCCTTCGAACCTTCAGTCTTGTTCTCAGTCGTCTGGAAAGACTCGTTAGGGTCCCATGAGAAGCAGTTCAGGTTAAGGCAGTCGTTCCAGTCCGCACGTCCGATCAGCGGAAGCATGTGCGGTCCGAGGTTGTTGACAACGTGGTCGAATGAAATGCGGAGATGCTCCATGAGCGACACTTCAGAACCCGGCTGGTTGTCGAACGGCACAGGTTCGTCGAGGATGGTGAAGTCTCCTGTTTCCTTTATATATGCTACAGTACCGAATATCAGCCACATAGGGTCATCGTTGAAGCCGCCTCCGATATCATTGTTACCTCTCTTGGTGAGCGGCTGGTACTGGTGGTAGCAGCCTCCGTCAGGGAACTGGGTGGAAGCGATGTCGATGATCCTCTCGCGGGCACGCTCAGGAATCTGGTGAACGAAGCCGACAAGGTCCTGGTTCGAGTCGCGGAATCCCATTCCACGGCCGATTCCGCTCTCGAAGAACGATGCGGAACGGGACATGTTGAACGTAACCATGCACTGGTACTGGTTCCATATGTTGACCATCCTGTCAAGCTTCTCTTCAGGGCTCTTCACAGAATAGACGTCAAGAAGGGCATCCCAGTAAGCCTTGAGTTCGGAGAATGCAGCATCTACCTTGGCAGAAGTATCGAAGGATCCTATCATAGCCTTGGCCTTGGCCTTGTTGATTATCGGCGAGCTGCCGCTGTGGAGAAGGCCCGGTTCGGCCTCTGCAACAAACTTCTCTTCCTGCTCATTCTCGACATATCCGAGAAGGAATATATAGTCCCTGCTTTCACCCGGAGCAAGCTCGACCTCGATATAATGAGATGCAACAGGGCTCCAGCCGTGGGCGATGCTGTCGGAAGCAACGCCTGCAAGGACGTTCTGCGGGTCACGGAACTCGTTGTAAAGACCTATGAATGTCTCCCTGTCGGTATCGAAACCGTCCACAGGAGCATTCACGCTGTAGAATGCGTAGTGGTTGCGGCGCTCCTTGTATTCGGTCTTGTGATAGATCACAGAGCCGTCCACCTCGACTTCGCCTGTAGAGAAGTTCCTCTGGAAGTTCTCCATATCGGTAGCGGCATTCCACAGACACCATTCCGCAAATGACCAGAGCTTGAACTTCCTGGTCTGTGAAGTGGTGTTGCGCAAGGTCATCTTCTGCACCTCGCCCCATGTGTGGAGAGGAACGAAGAAAAGCACACTGGCCTCGATTCCGTCCTTTGCACCGGTAATGCGTGTATAGCTCATTCCGTGGCGGCACTCGTAGAAGTCGAGCGGGGTCTTGCAAGGCTTCCAGCCCGGCGACCACACTGTTCCGTTATCGTTGATATAGAAATATCTTCCGCCGTTGTCCATAGGGACCCCGTTGTAACGGTAGCGGGTGATCCTGCGGAACTTTGCGTCCTTATAGAATGAATATCCTCCTGCCGTATTTGAAATAAGCGAGAAGAAATCCTCATTACCGAGATAGTTTATCCATGGCCACGGAGTCTTAGGGTCCGTGATTACATACTCGCGGTTCGCGTCGTCAAAATGTCCGAATTTCTGTTTCATCTTCATACTATGTTAAATCCCCGGTCATGCCGGGGATGACTATGATACTCTATTCCACTGCCGTCAGGCGGAGGACGCGGCTGCTCCAGTCGTCCTGCTTGTGGTAGTCAACTATGTGCTTTAGAGGGATTTCAAGACCGTTCTCCATAAGGAATCGTCCGCTGAAAGACATGCCTTCATACTTCAGAGGGACATTGTCTATCCTGTTGAGCTCGGTCACCTTATACATCCTGTCAGGATCAAGACCGGCCATCCTGACGCGTGGGAGATGGTCATCATAGAGGGTCTCGGTCTTCCACCAGTAGAATACGGCCTCATCCTTTTCAGGAGCAACGTACATCAAGGACGCCATGTTATGTCCGTCATATGGAGACACAAGGCGGTAAAGGTCACCCAGCTGCACCACAGGGCGGATCTCCTTGTACTCGGCGATTGCCTTGCGGCAGAGGTCGCGCTCCTCCTGGGTCATGTTGCGAGGCTGGATCTCCATTCCGAGACGTCCGCTCATCGCCACGTCGATGCGGTATTTGAGCGAAGTCGTACGGAACACGGTGTGGTTCGGAGTCGCACTGATATGCGAAGCCATCGCGATTGCAGGGAAGAAGTAAGATGTTCCCCACTGCATGTAGATACGCTGAAGGGCATCGGTGTTGTCGCTCACCCAGAATTCGTCGAACCAAGGGAGGACACCCCAGTTGGCACGTCCGCCGCCAGATGCACAGGCCTGGATGGTCACATCAGGATACTTTGCGCGGATGCGGTCGCATACCTTTGCGAAACCGCGGTGGTATTCGATGTACATGTGGCTCTGTCTGTCCTTCGGAAGATACTGCGATCCATGGTTCGATATAGGCATGTTCGCATCCCACTTGATATAGTCGATCTTCGGATTCTCGGTCATGAGGTCATCCACGATGCTGAACACGAAGTCCTGCACCTCGGGATTTCCGAGATCGAGGACGAGCTGTGTGCCTCCACGGCCGAGCACAGGCTCGCGTTCAGGAGACTTGATGATCCATTCAGGATGCTTCTCGTACAGTTCACTTACAGAATTGGTCATCTCAGGCTCGATCCAGATACCGAATCTGATTCCATGCTTGTCAGCCTGCTCCACAAGCCAGCCGATGCCGTTAGGGAGCTTGTTCCTGTCTACCTTCCAGTCACCGAGGGCGCAGTTGTCGGTAAGACGGGGATACTTCTCGCCGAACCATCCGTCGTCCATAACGAAGAGCTCGCCGCCCATGTAGGCGATGTCAGCCATCATCTGGTCCATTCCAGGCTCGTTGATATTGAAGTATACGCCTTCCCAGCTGTTGAGGAGAATCTTGCGGAGGGTGTTTCCATGGGCAAGCTTGTAGTTGCGTCCCCACTTGTGGAAATTGCGGCTGGCACCGCTGAGTCCCTCATTCGAATATGTGAAGGCAAGTTCAGGAGTCTTGAACACTTCCTTTGCCTCAAGTACATATTCTGAATTGTCAGGGTTGATGCCGGCAAAGAACTGATGGTAGTCCATATCGCGTGTATCGATGCGGAGCTCGTAGTTTCCGCTGTAGCAGAGGGCGGCTCCGATGACGCGGCCTGAATTCTCCTGCGGTTTTCCGTCCAGAGAGAACATCACTTCCGAATGGTCTGTATGCGAGTTGCGGGCACCGTCCTTGTTCTTGATGACCATCATACCACGGTCCAGAGGCTCCTGCGAGAGACGTCCCTCGGCTGCCCATGTGCCATGGAGATGGCTTACCCATACGTTGCCGACGCGGATAGGAAGGAAACCTGAATCGAAGCGTGTCAAAGTCACAGACTTCTTGCCGCGGTTCTCGATCTCTGTCCAGGTCTCGATCATGTCCACATCCTGATATGCCTTGTAGCATACGGTCACATAGAAAGGATATACGGTATCCTTGAGCTTCACGCGTGTAATCTGGGCTCCGTTCTCCTGGGTCTGGGAAACTGATTCCACCTTAAGTACGGTGGACATGTTTCCGTCAGCATGGGTGACACCTACACATGCCTCGGAAGCACAGTTGAATCCGTATGCCGGATATGCGTCCATTCCTGCGACGCCCGAAGCTTCGAGTCCGGCAACATCTGCATCAGACAGGCGTGCACCATAATACAATACCTTCAGGTCACTGCCGTTGTCGGCCTTCAGGACCATCTCCGTATTCGGAGTCGTGACGCGTACCTGGGCCATTGCCGAAAGCATCACGCAAAGCAGCACGCTTATCAATGATATTCTTTTCATATCCTTTCTTCCTTAAAGCTGTTCCTTTACATATTTTCCCCAAGGGCTGAGGTCTGTTTCTGCCCACGGTCCTTCAGAAGGAGCCGAAGGATAGAGCATAGAGCATGTCTCCTTCTTGTCTGAGATCGACCAGAAGAGGTAGCTGATGTCGTTTGCATCCATCCACTCTACCCACTCCTCGACTGATTCCTTGTCGACAGGGCCCTGGCCGTCTGCATTCATGCCTCCGCACTCTGTCACGAAGAGGGCAAGTCCCTTGCTCATCGCATAGTCACCCTTCTCGCGGAGCCACTCCTTGTGGGTTCCGGCATAGAAATGGAGGGTATACATGAGGTTGTCATAACCTGTGATCGGGTCATTGGCAGCGTCATCGACGTTCTGTGACCATCTAGGAGTGCCGACTATGATGACAGCGTCCTTCTCGATGGCGCGGATAGCCTTGATGACAGTTTCAGAGTATTCCTTTATCTCCGCCCATGTATAGTCGATCTGTTTCTCGTGATCCTTGTATGAAGGCTCGTTCCAGATTTCGTAGATCACGTTAGGAACGCCCTTGTATTTTGTAGCCATATATGTGAAGAACTCCACTGCCGCATCGGTGTGAAGACCATGTGCATGCCAGTCCACGAGCACGTATACGCCGTTGGCGATCGCTGCGTCCACGATTGTGCATGCGCACTTCTTTCCGAATTCAGGATCCTTCAGATAGCACTGCGCCTGGCACTCGTCGTTGTCGATCTCGACTCCGATGGCGGCACGTACGATCTCCGCATCCCACTCGTCTACAACATGCTTCACAGCACCTGCATTATAGAAACGAGGCCAGAGCACGTTCCATCCGAAGCTCGCACCTTTGAGTTCCACAGTCTCACCAGACTCGTTCTTGAGAGCCGTGCCCTCTACATGGAGGGCCTGGACCCTGGGAGAAAGCATCACGATATCCTCAAGAGCTGCGAATTCATTGAAGTCGTCAGCGGACTGCTGGCCAGGGAACGGAGCATAATAATGGTTCGGCTGGTCGCATGCGTTCCTCCATACAAGCACATACGATACAGGATAGTCCTTCATTACAGGATAAAGTACCTCTGTCCACCACTTCGGATCCTTGAGGGTCTCATGTCCGGTCTCCGTGATGGCCAGAATCTTTCCATGCTCCTTTGCAAATGCAGAAGAAATGTCGAGGGCGTTCTTCATGGAAGCCATATAACGCTCCTTCGGACCTGAATGATAGCAGTCGAAGCCCACCATGTCGATGATTTCATCGCCAGGATATCTTTCGCCGAACACTTCGGGAGCAGAAAGCTCTCCTGCGCCCGGAGAATATGACCATACGAGGTTGGTCATGCCGCGCTCGCCCACCATATAGTCGTATGTCATCTGCCAGAGGGCCTTGTACTGCTCTGTAGTACAAAGCTTCTGTCCCCACCAGAACCAGCTTCCGGTGTGCTCGTGCCATGGTCTGAAGATGAGAGGGATCTGCTCTCCGTCTGCAGTCCTTATAGACTGCATGAAGTCGGCAGCCTTTGAAAGCCATGTCATGAAATAATCATGCTTCTCGCCGCCAGGGAGGATGGATGCCACCACCTGGTCTGAAGAGACGTCCCATGCATCGCCGCCGGTAAGAGGGTTGCGAGGGTGCCATGAGAATGTTACGATACCGCCGCGCTCGTGGTGGGCGACAGCAGAGGCACGCATATGATCGAACAGGTTCTTGTCAAGATTTGCAGGCCAGTCCATCTCTATGCCGCCGAGGTCCATTCCGTATACTGCAGGATATTTTCCTGATACAGCGTAGACGTCCGACTGCACGTACTCTGATGCATCGTCAGCAAGTTTCCACGAATGACCGTACATGTAGTCATCCTGATGGCCGAACATTATCTTTCCGTCCTCTACAAGGCTTGTGAGACGGTCCATGAGATCGTCGGCAGGAGTGTTTGCGGCTTCCTTAGGACCGCCGCATGAAATGATGGCGACAGAAATCAACGCCAAGGTCAAAGTTTTCAGTGTATTTTTCATGGTTATCAGAATTTCGGAGCGTTATTATAAACTTCGTCCAGTGTCAGATCATCGTTGTATGAGCCTATCAGGGCCTTGATTGCGGCCTCTGCCTCCGGAGAACAGTACTCGCCTGTCCCATGGTCCAGGAAGGCATGTCTTTCGTTGCCGGCACCCTTGGCGCCGTTGTCCCAGAGGACAGAAGGAACGCCGTATGTCTTCGCCAGCTTTGCGTAGTACTTGAAATAGTACTGCTGGAACGCCTGTTCGCGGGCGGTCGCACGGTTCACGCAGCCGAACTCGCCCATATAGACAGGGATGCCCTTAGATATGAAATTCCTGTTCAGCTTTTCAAAGACTTTCTTGAGATCGGCCTCATTGTCGCCGCTGACCTTCTTTGAAGCGTCTGCGGTGTGGCCCCATTCGGACTTGGTTGCCGGAAGGGTATAGTCATATGGATCATAGCAATGGACAGCCATCATGAGGCGGTCCTTGGCTGTGTCCTTAGGGAACACGAATGTGCTGATGGCAAGATCCACGTTGGTGCAATATGCCGGGATGCCGAGGATTCTGTCAGCATTCCTGCCGCCCGAAGCACGAACCGCGTCAACGAAAGCCTGGTTCCATTCGTTAAGGCATCTGTACTGCTTGCCGCCGTCGTTACGGTTCTCGCCCCAGCCCCAGCCGCCGTCATGGATCTCGTTGAAGGCCTCGAAGATGAGGAAGTCTCCCTTGTCCTTGAACTTATCGGCGATCTGGCCCCACATGGCGCTGACCTGTGCGAGAATCTGCTTGTGGACGTCAGCATCTTTGGCCGCTGTCTTGATGTCAAGCCAGTTCTTGCTGTCCGCTCCGTCGTGATGGATGTTCACGATGGCATTCAGACCTGCCGCCTCGGCATATCCGACAACTTCGGCGATTCTGCCGAGCCACTTCTCGTCTATCTTATAGTCAGGAGCCGGTCCGATATGGCCAAGCCAGGTCACAGGAATTCTAACGGTCCTGAATCCCGCTGCCTTGATCTTGTTAAAGGCTTCCTGGGTGGCTTTCGGATTGCCCCATGCAGTCTCCCCTGCTACGCCGTTGTTATACGCGTCGAAATGATTTCCGAGGTTCCAGCCCATTCCGAGCCATTCGGAAGCATTTGATGCAAGCTCTCCCACATACTGATTGTTTCCGGAAGAGGAACTTGCGTCAGCCTCCTGCTTCACGTCCACAGAAACCCTTTCTGCACCGGCAACTACAGAAATGCTGGTCTGACGCACATCAGCGGCAGGATTCTTTTCCACAGAAACTGTAACAAGAGTCTTGTGGTCCTTGCTCTTGATGCCTTTGCTGACCTTCATCCAGTTCTCGTCACAAGAGACGCGGACAAGCTCCGATGAAGTCACGGAGAAAGTCTGTTCGCCACCTGCTGCGGCAAACTGCAATGATGTCTTGTCGACAGACAGCTTGACTGACTCAGACTGTCTGTTGTCGTCCTGACCGCATCCGACAGCCAGGAACAGTAACGTGATTATGTATGCTAATCTTCTCATGGTCATTTATTTGAATGATGGCATGTCTTCGCGGTTAAGCACGTATGAACTGCCCATGACCTTCTTCCAATGGTCAAGGGTATTATGGGACCAGTCCGGTGTGTTGAGGGCGAGGTTTCCGTTCGTATCTGTTGTGCACCAAACCATGAACCACGACCATCGGTTGCCCGCCTTCATGCATTTGTCAGGGTCAGGAATGTTGCCGCATTCGCTGATGGCAACAAGTTTCTGACCGCCAGTCATATCCACAAGAGCCTGATACTGACGGTTTTTAGCTTCGGTATCATTTGCATATATGTCGACTCCTAGGATATCCACATATTCATCTCCAGGATACCAGTCCATATACTGGTCTTCAGCACCCTTCGTCACATCCACTGTCCATACCCATATGAGGTTGTCAAGGCCGTAGACATTCACAAGCTGGTCATAAAGAAGTCTCCAGAGCTGCTTGCAAGGTTCGGCACCATGCCTTCCCCACCAGAACCATGCTCCGTTCGGTCCATAGAGGTCGTAGTTTCCTGCCGCCTCGTGGAGAGGGCGCCAGATCACAGGGATATTCCTGTCTTCCAGAAGCTGGAGATAGCCGGCGACTTCCTCTATATCCTTCATGATGAAGTCGTTCTGCCATGTACCCGGCTTCAAGGCTTCCCTTATGTCAAAAGAAGTCTGGTCGCAATAGAATGCATAGCCGTCGAAATTATAGTTCTTCAGACCGTTGTCCCATGCTTCCTTGCTGTCGGGAACATTCCAATGCCACATATAGCTTACAAGGCCGTTGGCAGCCCACTGTTCCTTAGGTGCGGAGATATCGTTGTAGTTCTGGATCCAGCTCCAGCCCGATGGGGTCGGAGAAAAATGCAGGAACAGGAAGTCATAGCCGGCAAGGGCAGGATGCTTTCCTACATTCTGATATATGAAATCGACGAAATCATTCTTGTGGGAATGGCTGGACTGAACTCCGGAAAGGGTCTTCTTTCCGCTCTGCTCGAAGAGGAAGTTATAGACATGCAGCGCCTCTTCCGATGAATTCGGATTTACCAGGGGCTTGAGATTGTCCGGATCCGCAGGCACATATGATTCCACCCCCTTCATGGAGAAGGTAAGGCGGATCTGGGCCATCTTTTCCTGATTGGTGCGGCTGCCTTCAACGGTGCCGGCAGGGATGACAAGCGTATAAGTTTCGCCTGCCTGAAGTCCCGCAAGTTCAATCGTAAGTTCGGCCATATATGCGCTCACGCTTTCCACTGAAGCAGAACCGCTTATCGAAATCAGACCCTTCTTGTCGGAAGTGCACTTGACGTTCTGATCGAAAGTCATCTTAACCGTCAATGCATCACCGTACAGTCCCTGGGTTCCGTCAGACGGATTGCACGAGACAAGTCTGGGAGCCGGATTCATCTTCACCGGTCCCTGATCCTTCTCCTGACATCCCGCCAAAAGAAGGACGAAAGCAAGAAATCCTAAAAAACATCGTTTCATCTTGCTCCCAAGGAGGCGGTCAGGCCTCCTTGGGAAAAAGTATGGTTTACAGAAGTGTCACCTTTGTACACTTGATGTTATCACCATTGAGAAGGAATGCACCGCCCCACCACTGCTGTGTAAGAGCTGCGTCAAGAATCTCCTGAGTAAGTTCGAGACCGAACTTGCCACCGTTGCCGGCAAGATCATATACGGTGAACTCACCACCGTTATCATTGCCTTCTGAACAGATAGCCGCATATTCTGGTCCCCAGTGACCTTCTACTACCTTAACCTGCCAAGCGTCCTCGAGAGGTTCTAAGTAGAAGTAAAGAGTTTGTCCAGCAACTGCACCGGCTTCAGCAAGTTCAAGACCTGCATCTGAAAGAATTGTAGGCTGATCTTTCCAGTCGTCAGCGATTGCCTCGCCTTCCCAGAGGACAACCTCGACAGGAGTTCCTCCACCTGGAACGAGAACTTCCTCTTCCCAGTACATCTCGAGAATCTGGAAGGCGTCACCTGCAAAGAGGAGATGCTTTTCGTCAAGAACAGCTACAAGATCAGGATTAGCTGAAAGATCGACCTCGATAGTGAAGGTTCCGTCTCCGTTGTCTACAAGACCCTCATAGTTAGGAGTGATGTCATTAGCATCGTTGTTGCCTACTGACCACCATCCGTCAAGGATACGGATCTGGAACCAGTCTGCTGTTGTTGCAAAATCAACCTTGAATGCTGTGGTCTTCATCTTCTCCCAAATATCAGGAGCGATGGTTGCAACACACTCGTTATTGCCATCCCTGCCATCCATAGCGAAACGATATGGACTGCCTGACCAGGAAGCAGCTGCAACAGAACCGTCATTCTTCCAGATAGAAGTCCTTACGATCTCTACAGAACCGCCAGGCACCCATACTTCCTCAGTCACAACGAGCTTGAGAGGAGTATAGCCGCTACCTGTGAAGAGGAGGTGCTGATCGTCGATGAGATCATAGATACCGCTCTTGAGAGGTTCCTCAGAAATAGTGTATGCAAGAGAGAATGTACCGTCGCCATTGTCAATGATGCGCTCGTCACCACCATGGATGTCATGGGCACCGTCACCGTCGAATGACCACCATCCTGTAGTCGCACGGATCTGATATGCATCAGCTGCAGGAGCGAACTTGAGGATGAATGTACCGTTCTTGATGATGTCCCAAGTCTCGGCTGGGAATGTAGCGATACACTCGTTGTTGCCATCCTTGCCTTCGAGACCGAAGCGATACTGACCGCTCCAGCTTACAGAACCTACACCCTCAGGATCAGCATTCTCCCAGAGGACAGTCTCGACTGTCTCCCAGTATCCGCCGTCTGAAGCTGGCTTGTATGAAAGCTCAGGCATATTGAATACCTTGCCGTCAACTGTATGAAGCTTGCCTACATATGTTCCTTCATAGACCTTTCTAGGGAGAGTGAAGATGATGGTGCTGGTACCTTTGCGGTTGAACACCTTGTCCTCAACGAAAAGAGGATAACCTTCCTCATCCATCACTTCTACCTTCTTGATGAACTCAAGGTCAGTACCATATACAGTAATCTGGCTTCCGCCCTCGACTTCGTCACCGGCATTTACCGAATAGCCGGAAACAACGGTATTTCCAAGAGTGAGCGGCAGCGGAGACTCTGCCTCACCTTCCGCTGTACGTACAACGATATGTCCGCCTTCGGCAGGAATGCCCGAAGGTGCATCGACCCTGATCATGTCATTGCTGACGATCTGGAAATCAGTAACCTTTATGTCACCAGGGAACACGATCTCTGTAGCATCAGAGAAGCCGCTACCATTGATGGTCATTGGCTGTCCTGCAACCACCTTGGTCGGGAAGAACACCTTGATGTGCAGTCCGACATCGGCAGTTTCTAACTTTTCTTCAACACAGCCGGTCAAAGCGACAGTGAGGAGTGCTGCCAGAAAAGCACTGAAAAATTTAAATATATTCTTCATAATTGTACTCCTTATAATTACTCCCATCCAGGATTCTGTCCAAGATTAGGATTCTTCTTTACTTCACTCTGAGGGATCGGATACAGGTAGTACTTGTCATCCCACTCACGAGTCACAGCAGTTCTTGTAAGCTGCTTGTCAGCGCTGATGTTCGCAACCTGGATGGTCTTGAAATACTGTGCGCCCTTCTTCCAGCGACGTACATCCCAGAAGCGGTGGTTCTCAAATGCAAGTTCTACAAGACGCTCGCGCTCATAACGCTCAACCCATGCCGCACCGTCTTCAGTGAATTCAGGCATCATTATGTCTGCACGGTTACGGAGCACGTTGATAGCCTCGTTTGCCGAGAGTCCATAAGTCTTGTCATTTGCGCTTCCGGTAGCGTTGTATACAGCCTCAGCATAGTTGAGGTATACCTCCGAGAGACGGTATACGATCCAGGTATGACGACGTGCAACCTGGTTGTCAGCGGTTGTGACACAAGAGCCGTCTACATACTTCTTGAGGTAATATCCTGTAGGGGTAGCACCGTACTTTGGAGAAGCGTTGAAGCCGCCTGCGAAGGTCTCGATAACCTTCTTCTGCGAACCGTTTGAAGGCCACTCGTCGCCGTTCTTCACTACTGTGAGTGCAAAGCGTGGGTCGAGACCTTCGTAAGGATCACTGGCGGTAAGGTCAATGCTGCCTGAGTAACGTTCGCCGAAAGTGACACCATCTGCCTGAAACTCGTACTGGTCTACAAGGCTCTGGGTAGGACAGTTTCCTGAAGAACCGTTCTCGACTCCTACAGGATAATGTGCCATCTCGAATGCGTTGCTTGCATTACGTCCTATACCCCAGATGAGTTCCTGGTTGAAGAATGCGTTTTCTCCCCAGAGGTCAGCATACTTGCTGAGCTTCAGACCCCATGCTTCTGCATTGTCAAGGATGAACTTGCAAGCCTCGGCAGCTGCTTCCCATTTGGTCTTGTCGTTGTTCTCATTGAACAGAGGAGAAGCCGCATAGAGGAGAGTACGTGCCTTGAGAGCATATGCTGCCACACGTGTTGCACGTCCTATTTCCGCACTCACTTCAGTCGCATAAGAAACAGGAAGATGAGGAGCGATCTCATCGATTTCGTCCACGATGAACTTCACGACATCGGCAGCCGGTGTACGTTCAACACTGTTAGCCTGCGCGTTTGTAAGCGTGGTCGTTACAAGAGGAACGTCTCCATATGCCTTGAAAAGTTCAAAATAGAAGTATGCCCTGAGGAAACGCAGCTCATAAGGGAAGAGTTCCAGCTGTGCCACCCAATTGGCATAACTGTCATTATGCTCCCATTCAGAGATGTCCGCCTTATGTATCTTTTCCAGATACATGCACACTTCAGCAATCGCTGTGTAAGATTTGTCCCAGATGGTGGAATTAGGGTTTGCCGGGTTCCATCCGCCGTTGACATAATTATTTATAGCACCGGTCTCGAGCGCATACATTGCCTCGTCGGTAGCACCGGCAAGGAAATATGAGCTGTTTGACTCGAATTCCTGGGTATATACCTGTGCGTAGACATCGAACACCATGTTCTTAATACCTTCTCCAAAGTATTCGTATGTCCAGTCCTCGTCACGTGTGTTTTCCTCAGTATAGTTGAGGTCCGCACACGCTGCCGGAATCAGACAGGCAAGAATAAACAAACAGATTTTATCAAGTTTCATAATTCAGTCTTTATTAGAATACTACAGAAAGTCCAAAGGTAACAGCCTTCATCACAGGATAGCCTGTATTGAGGTTTTCAGCATCCATAGCAGGGATATTGTCAAATGACAGAAGATTCTGTCCCTTTGCAAACACCTTCACATCTGAAAGCTTTATATTATTGAGGAGTGATGCAGGAAGTCTGTAATAAAGTTCGCAGTCACGCATCTTGAGCCAAGACACGTTTCGATACCAAATTGTCGACTCCTGTGCATTGTTGGCAACATTTGTTGTAGAAAGACGAGGATAAAGTGCGTTTGCACCAGCTACGTCGAAACAGTTGTCATAATACTCCTGGGACATGTTCCTGTTGTCAGAAAGGGCGCCCCATACACCGTCAACATAACGGATGTTCTTGATCTGGTTGCCTGCTCCCTGGAAGGTTGCATTGATTCCGAATCCCTTGTACTCAAGTCCGAGAGAGAATGAATAGTTCAGAGAAGGGAATGCTGTGCCATAGTCAAGAGCAACAGCATCGTTCTGATTGACAACACCATCCTCATTGACATCCTTGTACTTGATGTCTCCGACCTTCACCTGTCCGAACTGCTGGAGAGGACTGTTGTCGATATCCTCCTGACTCTCAAAGAATCCGAGAGCGACAAGGCCACGGGCAGCATCTGCTGATGTACCGATTACCGAGAGGTTCGGATATGCAGGATTCTCGATCCACTCAAGAATTTCGCTCTTTGCATAAGTTGCGAAACCGCTTGCGTTGAGATTGAGTCCGTTGTCAAAGGTCTTGGCGAAACGAAGACCGAGTTCAGCACCATAGCTTACCACAACTCCCTTGTCATCGTATGAAGACTGAAGTCCCACAACTGAAGAATTCAATGAGCTTGCGCTTACAAGGATGTTGCGTCTCTGCTGATAGAACACATCTGCAACGATATCGATGCAGTTTGCAATCCTTATGTCAGTTCCGAGGTTGGCTTTGTAAGCTGCCTCCTGTCTGAAGTCAGATGTAGGGAACTGGGTCATGAATGCTCCCCATGACTGAGCGAAGTTGTTTCCATAATAGAAGTCTCCGTGTGAGTTGTTCCAGTTCTCGAGCCACAGACCTGCCTGAGGAACATAATCGGTATGCTGGATACCGGCAGAAGCACGAAGCTTACCGTAGAGTCCCTTGCCAGGGTTGTTCGCATAGATCCATCCGAGTCCCAATGTAGGCGAGAACGCCCATTTTGCAGGGTATGAACGGTTCGATCCGTTTGCTGCAAGGACGAGATCAGCCATGAATCTGTCAGCGTGGTCGTAGTGCGCAGCAAGACTCACGTTCTGGCGATGCCATGTATTGCTTCTACCGTCACGATATTCGCTCTTCATGTTGTATCCGAGGTTTGCGGCAAAATTGTCACCGTTCTTGAACTGTGTGGCATACTTGAAACCTGCATTGGCAGATCCTATACGCCACTGGCTGTCCACCCAGTAATTGAACACAAGCTTATCTTCGATGGTACCCATCACAGCCTCGTTCATCACGCCGTCAGAGTAGTAGTTCCAACCATACTGATAGCCCTTTGAACGTCTCTCGATAGTATTGGATGAGTTGTCATATGAACCACCGACATAGAACTGAAGTCCTTCGATGACCATATCGAGATCCTGCTCCAGAGTGATGTCAGCCCAGATCTGGCGCTGATGTGTCTTCTGGAAACCTGTGCCTGTTGCCTTTGCAAGGAGGTTGAAGTCTCCGTAAGTCTGGCTTCCACCCCATACATCGCCCTGTGTCTTGATAGGGAATGCAAGTGCAGGAACCTTGTAGAGATGCCACCAGGCATCATTGGAGTTCATGTTAGGAACACCGTTTGTCTCCATGAAGAGAGCAAGGATGTTTGTCTTGACTCTTGTAGATTCTGTAACCTGGAAGTCTACATTGGTACGGATATTCGCTTTCGAATACTTGAGCTGGGAGTTCCAGTCACCCTGATCAGGGTTGGCATAAAGTCCGCGTGCATCAGTATAATCAAGCTGAGAATAGTACTGAACCTTGTCAGATCCGCCATACATAGAAAGGAACGCGTTGGTCTCGTTGGCAGTATTTCTGAAGACTTCGTCCTTCCAGTTCACATTCGGATAAACGAAAGGATCGCTGCCATCGAGGAACTTCTGAAGTTCAGCCTCGCTGTACATAGGAGTGTTTCCATCATTCACTCTTGCAGTGTTAAGAGCATTGGCATAATCATATGCACTTACCATAGGAGCAAAATCCGGATCGAACTGGAGCTTGTGTGAAGCGCCAACCTTGAAATTGAAGCCGCTGCCTGCCTGTCCGCGCTTTGTCTTCACGAGAAGGACTCCGTTTACAGCTTCATGACCATAAAGCGCAACAGCTGCCGCATCCTTGA
Source organism: Bacteroidales bacterium (assembly GCA_017461285.1). The sequence goes on from JAFTYS010000103.1 coordinate 18,411, forward strand.
GAACAGTAACGCTCTCGACCTCTTCAACAGAAAGTCTGTCAATCGGACGCTCTACTCCATCCACGAGTATCAGGATATCTGTTTCACCTGTTGTCTGGACTCCACGGATGTTGAAGGAAGCGCCTCTTCCCTCTTCACCTTTGAAGCCGGTATTCTGAACTGCTGTAAGACCCAGCAGCTTGCCATACAACGCATCAGAAAGACTGATTGCGGAAGTACGGCCAAGTTCTTCTGCAGTGATGGTATAAGTCGCCGCAGTAGTCAGGAATTCCGTGCTCTCTACGCCATAGCCCAGATCTACAGTCTGCGACTTCTTGTCGCCGAGCTCAGACTGAGCATTAGCTGCCATAGGAGCGATGCAGAACCCTAACAGACTATATATAAATATATTACGTAATTTCATAATAATAAGTTCTAATTGTTACCAACCTGGGTTCTGAGTAAGACCGTAGCCTTTCTGGATCTCAACACGTGAAACAGGGTCAAGATACCACTTGTTTGTCCAGTAGCCCTCATCCCACCAGCGGCGTGCGCCGACTGATATCTGCGGCTTCTCGTATTCGAACTTAGGCCAAGGAGTAGATGGATCCCAACGAAGATCGTCACCTTCCATACGCTTGCCGTTCTCGTCAAGACGGTAAACTCTGATTTCGTGAAGCGGCTTGGTGAAGAGGTCCTCACGCATACGACGGATCATGTCATAGAGGCGGTCACCGCACTCAGCTCCGATCTCACAGTTTCTCTCACGAAGAATCTCGTTGATGAGGTTCTCCTTGTTTGTGGTAAGGTTGAGTTCAGGATTCATGGTCTCAAGACGACCCAGACCTACGCGGCTGCGGACAACATGGAGCTGGTCAAGAGCACCCTTAAGGTCACCTGTTTCAGCAAGAGCCTCAGCATAGATGAGATACATTTCAGCAAGACGGATATAAGAAACGCCGATAAACTCGTCATCCATCTTTCCGCCAGAGTAATCAAGCAGCCACTTGAACTTCCTGTAATTCGACGCTGCATCTGCAGAAAGGTCACCGAAGTTGCCGGCATCCTTATACATTGCACCATTTACCCATGTATCAATGTAAATGAAGCCATTATAGTCACCTACCACGCCTGAAGGGAATTCCTTTCTTGGAACGACGATTGTCTCATAAAGACGAGGGTCACGGTTCTCGAACATGTCGATTCCTTCCGGATTCTTTCCAGGACCATAGATGTCGGCATATGGGAAGTTGGTTCCGTCGGCCATACCGAAGCATTCCATCAGCTCATTGGTAGGAACGGCTCCTCCCTGACGGAGACAGTCGATTGCAAAGCCTCTCCAGCCCCAGCCCCAGCCATTCTCGGTGATGACACCGTCAGAACCGGTACTTGACATCCACTGTGTAGGATGGGCATCAAAAAGCTTCTCGTGGTTGTTCGCATCGTTACGATACCTGTATGCACGGCGGTAAGCCATACGATAGCCGCCTTCGTCCTGAGTTGCAGGCTGGATCAGCTGGTAGTAGTTTCCGTTAGCAGCGTTATCTTCAAAGAAGTCTTCGCAGTACTCAAGGCAACGGTTCCAAAGGGTAGGATCCTTCTTTCCGAACCATACATGATTGATGTCGGTGAATTCAGTCGTCTTGAGAGGATTGTACTCCATATAAGGATTGTCATTGTTAAAGAGAGGCGATGCTGCATGCATCCAGACCTTTGCGCGGAGAGCACGTGCAGAAGCGCGTGTCAGACGACCTGACCACTGACCCTGGTCTGCATTGTCCAGATTCCAGATGAAGCCCGGCTCCTCGATTGCGCATACGATGAGAGAGTCGATGAACTCCACAGTCTCCATTGCAGTAGCACGGCCGCCTGTAAAGTTTTCACCTACCTCATATGCCTTCCTTGCGAGACAGAGTCCGCCGAAGTTACGGAATGCATCGAAATAGCGGCTTGCCATGATAGTGTAAGCCTCACCGCGGAGACGGCTCTTCTCGTCATCTGACATGTCAGGAACCCTGTCGATGTTCTCGATGATCTGCCAGCATTTACGTACTGTCTCATAGATTGAGACACGTCCGCCGGAATCCGCATTAAGACCTCCTGTCTTGGTAGAGTATGAGAACTTGCCCTGATAGTTACCGTCCTCGGTATCCTGGGCATCCTCGGTAAGCGCTCCCGGATAGTAGCTCTGGATAGGGCCACCCCAGGTGCAGTAGCAGTGATATGAGTCTGAAAGGGCGTCGATCGGCGCTCCGTTCATCATGTTTCCGGAAGTATATGTGCAGTAGATCTGTCCGTAGGCGCTCCACAGGAAGTTACGGGTATACTCGGCATTCGAGAAAACCGTATCTATGTTTACATCTACGCCAGGAGCCTTCTCAAGGAAGTCATCTCCGACAGCGAACTTCTCAACACAGGATGTGCTGAAGAATGCCGCACAGATTCCCAGAACAAGTATATTGTTTAATATCTTTTTCATTTAGTATGGCAATTAGAAGTTAAACTGTGCTCCGATGTTGAAAAGTCGTGTCATCGGGTAGCGCATTCCATAGTCAAGTCCTGAACCAGGAGCTTCAGGGTCGTTACCCTTGAAGTCTGCGAAAGTGAGGAGGTTGTTTCCGGAAGCGTACACTCTTATATAATTGAAGAATGCATCGCTCTTCTTTGGAGAGAAAGTATAACCTATCTCGACGTTCTTCAGACGTACATACTTCGAATCAACCACCCATGCGCGTGAGTCACGGTTATTGTGAACTCGGTTGGTGAAAGAAATACGAGGCAGGATAGCGTCCGTATTGTCTTCTGTCCAAGAGTTGTCTGCAACCCACTGAGTAAGGGCAGATGTGTTGGTAGAACCGAACTGGTCACGGAAATATCCGTTCAGCTGACGGCTTACGTGGTCTGCGCCGATCCACAGCATAGAGAAGTCGAGGCCTTTCCACTGGAAGTTGAAATTGACTGAATAAGTGATTTCAGGATTGTCAGTGTAGCCGAGAGGCTTCTGGTCGTTCTGGTCGATGATGCCGTCATCGTTAAGGTCTACATAAACAGCGTCACCATTCTTAAGGGCGATGTTCTGATCCGGCATTTCCACACCATACTTCGCAAGGTAACGTTCTTCAGTAGCACCTGCTTCATAGAATTCGAAGAGGTCGTATCCGAAACGCTGACCTACAGGAAGTCCTGTACGGCTGAGGTAAGAGTACATAGGCGGAACCTCGAGCATCTCGATAACCTGGTTTCTTACAAATGCGAAATTAGGTGATATCGAATAACGGAAGTCTCCTATCTTCTGTTCCCAGTTCAATGTCACTTCGTATCCATGGTTCTTCACGCGGCCTTCGTTCACATAGCTTGAAGGAAGAGATGTGACTGCAGGCAGAGTATTGGCATTTGATACGAGGATATCTCTGCGGTCCTCCCAGAAAACGTCCACATATGCGTGGAGCTTGTCATTGAAGAATCCGGCATCAATACCGATATTGGTCTTGGTAGCGGTCTCCCATGTCACATTAGGGTTACCTGCGGTAAGCTCCTTGACAGCCTGCAGCCAGTTGCCGTTGGTACCGAAGTTCGTACCGCGGTTCTGAGGGTTGACTGTCATCGATCCGGTATAGAACTGCCATGTACCTGGAAGATAGAGGAAACGTGCACCGTTTGTGCTGTCATTACCTACGATACCATAAGATGCACGGAGTTTCAGGTAGCTGACAACAGGCTTGATAGGTTCCCACCATTTCTCCTGAGACGGAATCCAACCTGCAGAAACCGAAGGGAAGAGACCGTAACGATGACCAGGAGCAAAATTCTCAGAACCGTTATAACCGATATTAAGGTCGAGCAGATACTTTGTGTCATAGTCATATGTTACACGACCTACAAGACCTACATAGCCCTTAGGGATGGACTGATAGATGCTTCCGTCCGAATCCCATGGATAGTAAGATTTGCTCTGGTTGTAGAGGAGAAGGGCTCCGACATTGTGCTTGCCGAATCTGCGGGCATAGTCAAGGCTTGCCTCAGCATACCAGTTGCGGCTTCCCCATTTTCCTTCGTTGTAAGGAAGAGGCCAGGTCACGTTTTCCTTCTTGAGGACTTCCTTGCCGTCTACAAGAGTAGCTACATATGTCACACCTGTACCGTAACCGTTCTGACGGTTCTTCTGAGATGTATATTCAGAGTTGTAAGATGCCTTTGCCTTGAATCCCAGACCTTTGGTAAGGAAACTCATGTCCAGCTTGTACTGAAGGTCGAAGTTAAGGGCATTGGTGCTCTCGTTTACATAACCGAGGTTATAGTAGTTTGAAAGAGCAGAACGGTCAAAAGGTCCTACGATGCTAGGATCCGAGACGATATGACGGCCGTCCTCATCGATTCCGCAGCCGGCATAAGGTGTGGCACCCTGGAGATAACGGAAGAGGAAGCCCTCACCGCCTCCCATCGTGTTACGGTCCTGCATGCGGCCACCGATAGTAAGGTTAAGCTGGCTGTACTTTGAAACGTCGATATCGAGGTTGGCACGATAGTTCAGACGCTGATAATCAAAGGTCTCACCCTTGTTGCTTGAGAATGTCTTGAAGAGCGAGTTCTGGTTCAGGTAACCTGCCGATACGAAATAACGTACTCTTTCAGTACCACCCGATACATTTACATTGGCCTGCTCCTGCCAAGCAGCATCCTTCATGATGTAGTCGATCCAGTCAGTGTCAGGGAAAGTGGTAGGCATGTCACCAAGACGGAAATGCTCCATCACGTCCTGACTGAAACGGATACCGTTGTCAGCATAAGGAGTATAATCAGGAATGTTCACCGAACCTGGCCACTGGCTCATTGGAAGAGCGTCTGTAATGGCAGTATAGTTCCACATCTGACCATAAGTATACGAATCGGCAAAATCGATGAACTTCGAAATGGTCTGTATCGCAGCACTTGCAGAAGCTGTTACGGAAGCCTTTCCTACCTCACCACGCTTTGTGGTAACGAGGATGACACCGTTTGCACCACGCACACCGAATACAGCTGTCGCAGATGCGTCCTTGAGGACAGAGATACTCTCGATTTCGTTAGGGTCGAGCTGTGAGAACGGGCGCTCCACACCGTCGACAAGGATAAGAGGGTCTGCACTGTTCAATGATCCGACACCACGGATTCTGATGACCGGTTCATCGGCACCAGGCATACCGGAAGGCTGGACTGCAGAAACGCCAGGGAGATTACCCTGAAGCGCATTTGCAACGTTCGCTACCGGCGATTTCATGAGGGTCTCGCCACCTACAGCAGTCACGGCACCTGTGATGGTAACCTTGTTCTGCTGACCGTAAGCGATGACTACAGACTCGTCAATCAGTCTTGAGTCAGGCACCATAGTCACGTCAAGACGGGCTTTGTTAGCCACGATCTGCTGAGTCTTGAAGCCCACGCAAGAAAATTCGAGCGTAGCACCCTGGGGAACGGAAAGTTCGTAATATCCGTCAATGTCTGTGACTGTACCCTGGGTGGTTCCTTGGATGACCACACCAGCTCCAATCAAGCCCTCCCCAAGTTCGTCCAGAACGCGGCCTTTCACCAACATGTCCTGAGCGAAAGTTTGCACGGATGCCATAAGCATAAGCGCCACGACTCCGCACAGATGAATTAGCTTTCTTTTCATCATGATAGGGTTAATTTGAAGTTTTTCCCGTTAGGGATGGTTATTAATAAGGTTAAATAAAAAGTTTGCAACAAAGTTACAGAATTCTCTTGGTCATAAACACCTGTTTCATGCCTGATACGTCTTCGAATGTTTCCTTATGGGGTTCAAAATGAATCCTTGATGAATTTTTCGAAAAAAGCATTCTTGACTTTCGGCCATTCCGGCTGCTGCCATACGTTATGTCCTGCCTCAGGGTAGCACACCCATGATTTCTCGGTCCTGATATGGTTGTATCCGGCAAAATTCGTATGTGGAGGACACACGGTATCCTGAAGACCGATGGCCATGATGACAGGACACTGGATCCTGTCCGTGAAATTCTTCACGTCAAAATAGCTGAGCACCTTGTAGAGTTCTTCTTCCGGCATGCCCTTTTCAGCAGCCGCCTTGAGGATAGGCTCCGCAGGCCAGTGGGTAAGGGCGAAATAGTCCTTGTAGTCGTTCAGGAACGGTGCAGAAGGAGCGATAGCCTTGATCCTGTGGTCAAGAGAAGCCGCCACGAGCGTCAGGGCGCCTCCCTGGCTCTCGCCGTTCGCATATACATGCGAGAGGTCCGTCTTAGGAAGGGAGCATATGAAGTCGACAGCCCTTACGGCATCCGCAAAAGCTCCCCTATAATAATAGGTATCCTTGTTTTCGAGGCCGCGGACGCACCAGTCGTCCTTCTCGCCTGGAAGGCGGTTGAAGGCCTGGTTGCGGATGCAGAGCTGGAACTCGATCATTTCCGGATTGTGGGAAGGATCAGGATAATATACGTCGCTGCCGTATCCCATGTAGGAAATCATGGCAGGGTATTTTCCCTCTGCCACAGGCACATAGAGAAGTCCGCTGATAGTCTCGTTTCCGAAAGACTTCATATCGACACGGTATGCCTTGCGGACATCATTCGAGTGATCCTTCAGAAGCGTATACTCAGGCTTCATGTCCACAGCGGCAAGCTGGGCAAGGGTGTTTTCCCAGAAAGCGTCGAAATCAGGCTGCTTGTCCTGGTCTGACACTATCTGCTCAGGGTTGAATCCGAGGTTCGTGCGGTCGACCTCAACCTTCGTTCCGTCATTGAGAACCACGCTGAGGACTGCCTGATAGAAGCCCGGCTCAAGGTCAAGACTGAACTTCGAAGCCTTCTTCAGGGAGATGACCGGCTCACCGAAATCGGTACATACGTCGAGGACGAGGTCGTCGGCATCATATCCGTCCGCTTTCATTCCGACCTCAACTGCATGAGGACCCTTTCCTGTGAATATGCCTGCGTTCTTGTCAAGAACGAACCACGCTTTCGGAAGAAGAGCCTTCCCGACAGCCTGGGCTGCCTCCTTGATGATGTCCGTAGTCGTTACATCGCATGCATAAACGGAGTTGAGGCCCTGCTGCTCCTGTGCCGGATCACCGCAGTAATCGTCTCCCGGCTGCCAGTAGATATTGGTCTCGGACTGGCCTGCAAGACCGCCCCAGCCCCAGAAATTGAGACCTGCAAACAGACCGCCTTCCTCTGCTGATTCCACTATGCGGTTGAAGACATGCTTGTAATAAGTGTCACGTGCAGTGGTAGGAGAGCCCTGCGCAAACTGGAAGTCGTCGCGAGGGAAGCCGAACTCCTCCATAACCACAGGCTTGCCGTACTTTTCAGCAACAGCAAGATGCTCGTCGATGTAATCGTCGGTATTCTTTATCGCTATAGGAAGATTTGTCTTGAGGGTCTTTTCACGCACCCAGCTCCAGTTGTACGGCCAGATATGGATGTTCATGTAGTCGATGTCCGGACATGAATGGATCTTTTCGAAAAGTTCCATATCGCCCTCGCATCCCCACTTGCCTTCGCTTCCAGAAGACACCATATGGTTAGGGTCGAGAGACTTTATGAGGGCAGCTGTAGTCCACATGTAGTCTACGAATGCTGCCTGACCGAGAGAATCGGCCCTGAAACAGCGCGGCTCGTTGCCGATCTGCCATGAGAAGATGGCAGGATCGTCCTTGTAAGGCTTGCCGGTAACCGTGTTAGTACGTGTAACGACATGTCTTACATGGTCATAGAACATCTCCTTCGCCTTTTCATTGGTCACAAATTCAGAGACATAGTTGCAGTATGCGCTGTATCCCACTTCTGCCGGGATCAGAGCCTTTCCGGCACCTGCCCACTCGAGGTACATGCCGTAACCGCCTGACCACTCCCACGAATTGTTGATATAGAGGACCGCCTTCATGTTGCGCTCGGCCATCTCGGCAAGGAGATAGTCCAGACCGCGGAAGATGGTATCATTATAGACTCCCGGTTCCTTCTGGAGGGTCGGAGAGACACGGGTAGGTATTCCGTCTGGGCCGTCGCCACCGACAAGGACACGCAGGTTGGTCATTCCCAAGGCCTTGAGCGTGTCGAGCTCGGCCTCAAGGCGCGCGCGGTCACCGCCGGCGCCCTCGCTGCCGAGAATGGCTCCATACCAGAAGTTTGTTCCTATATAGTGTGACGGGTAATCCTCGCAAACGAACAGACCATCTTCCACGCGGGCGAAAGAAGGCTTCTGATCCTGACATGAAGACAATGTCAGAGCTACGGCAAGGATCAGAAAATAAATATTCCTTATTGATTTCATCTGGTCAAAGTTTCAATGATCATGTGTTAACTGTTTCTTTTCGCAGCAAGCTCTACCTGCACGCCTTCCATCTTCTTCTTGGTCAGAGGATAGAACCATACGACCAGTATGGCAAGGGCCGCAATGATGGCAGGGACGAAGCTCATGAGCATGCGGAGTCCGAGGATGGCTGTCTCTGTCTGGACTGCACCTGCCACGGTATTGTATCCGAATGCAGCAAGCATCCACATCACAGCAGAACCTCCGAACGCACCGCCGAACTTCTGGGCCATTGATGCAGAAGAGAAGATGAGGCCTGTCGATGCAGTGCCGTCCTTAAGCTCCGCAAAGTCCGCCACGTCGGCATACATGCTCCAGATAAGAGGGGAGATGACGCCGGTGAAGACAGAGATCACGATCTGGAGGCCGAACATCGCCCAGTATCCGCCTGCTGTCGGAGGCAGGAAGAAGAAAAGGACGCTGAGGCCTACAAGAGCTGCCATAGAAAGCATGTATGTAGACTTCTTTCCGAGGTTCTTTGAAAGAGGAACCGCCAGAACCACACCGACCATGTTTGCAATCTCTCCCGCAGAAAGGAAGATACCTGCAGACACGAGGAAAGCCCACTGAGGAGCAAGCTCCACAGACTTCTGGAGATAGTCAGCGAAGAAATATGCCGCAGTCGTTCCACGCACGGTGTTGAAGAGGTTGGATGCGAGGGCAGCGCCGATAAGCAGCCACCAAGGCTTGTTCTTCAGGAGAAGCTTGAGGTCCTTTCCTACAGATACCGTAGACTCGCTCTTCACATGCTCCCTGGTCATAAGGAAGCTGAGGATGAAGAGAACGAAGCAGATCGAAGCGATGAGGATCATCGCGCTCTGCCATGCATCCGGGTTTGTCGAGATGGATGCGAGACCGCCTTCTGCGCCTTCGACAGCGACACGTGTCTTGTCGAACATGTTGCAGAGAGGCTCCCACAGACCCAGGGCGATGAAGCTTCCTGCATATGCGAAGAACATTCTGAATGAAGAAAGCACTGACTTCTCGTCCGAATCCGCAGTCATCACGTTAAGGAGGGAACCGTAAGGCACGTTGATGCCGGTGTATACGGTCATCATCATGATGTATGTCACATAAGCCCAGACGGTCTTTCCGTTTTCAGGAGTAGTGAAAAGCAGGATACCGCAGACTGCGAACGGAAGGGCGAAGAACAGGAGATAAGGACGGTATTTGCCCCATCTTGTCTTGGTCCTGTCCGCAATGATACCCATCATAGGGTCTGAAACCGCGTCCCAAAGACGGGTTACCAGCATAAGCACGCCTGCATCAGCCAGGCTGAGTCCGAACACGTTCGAATAGAAGAACGGAAGGAAGTACGAGAAAAGCTTCCAGAACATCGATGATGACATGTCACCGAATCCGTAGCCGATCTTTTCTGATAATTTCATATTGGTATTTAGTTTTATATGTGTTTACAGATCCCCGATCAAGTCGGGGATGACGTCATTGTCGGCTTGACCGGCAATCTATTTCAAATTCTTGTCAATCAGACGGTTGAGACGCTTCACTGACTCTCCGGTAGTCAATGCGTCCGGCTCTGTATTCATGCAATAGTCGACGAGACGGTCTACCGTCGATGTCGCCACGTGCATGCGGGTGTCGCTCGATGCGTAGTAGATGAACACCTTTCCGTCTTCGTCAGCGATCCATCCGTTAGAGAAGAGGACGTTCATCACGTCGCCGATGTACTCCTCACCCTCAGGGACCATGAAGAATCCTGCTGGATCTGCGATCACCTTTGTCGGATCCTCAAGGGATGTCATGTACATGTAGAGGACATAGCGGAGGCCGGAAGCACAGCCGCGTACGCCGTGGGCGAGATGGAGCCAGCCTCTATCAGTCTTTATCGGATGCGGACCTTCGCCGTTCTTCACTTCCTTGATGGTGTGGTAGAACCTCTGGTTGATGATCTTCTCCTCGGTAACGACGGCATGCTCCATGCTGTCTACAAGGGCCCAGCCGATTCCGCCGCCGCTGCCCGCATCGATGAATCCGTCCTGCGGACGTGTATAAAGGGCATACTTGCCGTCCACGAACTCAGGGTGGAGAACGACGTTGCGCTGCTGCGACTTCGACTCGAGGTCAGGAAGGCGCTCCCAGTTCACGAGGTCCTTGGTACGTGCGATGCCGGCTGCAGCGACAGCAGAAGAAAGATCTCCTGCTGGAGCATCAGGATCCTTGCGCTCTACGCAGAAGATGCCGTAGATCCATCCGTCCTCATGTGCAGTCAGACGCATGTCGTAAACGTTTGTCGCAGGCTCGCCATATTCAGGCATTGTGATCGGACGGTCCCAGAAACGGAAGTTGTCCACACCGTTCGGACTTTCAGCGACAGCAAAGAAAGACTTGCGGTCAGCACCCTCGACACGAACTACGAGAACATACTTTCCGTTCCATTTGATCGCACCCGAATTGAATGCGGCATGGATGCCGAAACGCTCCATGAGATACGGATTCGTCTCCTTGTTCATGTCATACCTCCAGAACAGAGGAGCATGTTCTCCGGTAAGGATAGGGAATCTGTAGCGCTCATAGACGCCGTTTCCCTCGATAGCTTCATTCTTTCTGGTAATGAGGGCCTCGTGCTCTGCCTTAAGCCACTCAAGTCTTTTTTCAAAAGTCATGATTATAGAATTAATTAATAAAGTTAATGCTTTTTTTGGAGTGTACAAAATTAAATCATCGACTTGGGTCTGACAAATACATATTTGACAAATCATTATACTTTTTTAACAATTTATACACTCCTATCGCCTGAATTGCTATATTTGTAAAAACCCAAAACAGAAATGTCAACAACAGAAAGAACATCAGCAGAGCTGCTGGCGGCACAGGCGCTGGCCTCTCAGGTAAAGAAGGAGATTACAGGCAACATCCTACCCTACTGGATGGAAAGAATGTGCGCTCCGGAAGGCGGATTCTACGGACAGATCACCGGACAGGAAGAGCTGCACGCAGAAGCGCCGGTAGGAAACATAATGACAGCCAGAGTGTTATGGACATTCGCATCCGCATACAGAATCTTCGGAAATCCGGAATATCTGGCCATGGCCGAAAGGGCGAAGAAGTTCATCATAGACAGGTTCGTCGATCCTGAATACGGAGGAACGTACTGGTCTCTGAATCCGGACGGCACTCCGCTCGACACGAAGAAGCAGATCTATGCGATAGCATTCACGATCTACGGACTCGCCGAACTGAATCGTGCGACCGGAGACGCACAGGCTCTGGAGTATGCAATTATGCTCTTCCGCTCGATCGAAGACCACAGCTTCGACACAGAGAAGGACGGATATTTCGAGGCTTTCACCCGCACATGGGAAAGGATTGAAGACATGCGCCTGAGCGACAAGGATGCCAACGAAAGCAAGACGATGAACACGCATCTCCACGTCCTGGAGGCATATACCTGCCTGTTCAGGGTATGGAAGAACCCTCTCCTGGAGAAGCGTCTGCGCGGGCTTATCTCCATCTTCGAAGAGAAGATCCTCGGAGCCGACGGCCACCTGAAGCTCTTCTTCAACGACGACTGGCACTGCGGATACGACATATTCTCATACGGCCACGACATCGAAGCCTCATGGCTCATACATGAGGCCGCCCTCGTACTCGACGACCCAGCCGTACTCGAGAGGATGGACGAAGTCGTGCCGCGCATCTACAAAGCCGCGATGGAAGGATTCAAGGAGAACGGAGGCATGATCTACGAAAGGTCCGGAAGCCATGTCGACGCCGACTTCCACTGGTGGGTGCAGGCAGAGACGGTCGTAGGATGCTTCAACCTCTGGGAGCATTTCAGCTCGACCGAAGGCCTTGAAAACGCCCTCATGTGCTGGGATTTCATCAAGGCGCACATAATCGACAAGGAAAACGGCGAATGGCACTGGAGCCTGCGTGCAGACGGCACAGTGAACCGCGACGACGACAAGGCCGGCTTCTGGAAATGCCCTTACCACAACGGCCGCATGTGCATGGAGATCATCGAACGGATGGCGCACATCGCATAATTCACTATCCACCAACCCCTTACGCTGAATCGCCTGCTCCATCCGCCGCAGGCGATTTAACACAAATCACTAATAATCAACATCTTACATAACCACACTATGAAAAGATTCATCACATCGCTGGCGCTGTCATTCATGATGGCCTGCGCTTTTGCCCAGGGATACACAAACCCTGTCGTAACCGGATTCTGCCCCGACCCGAGCATCTGCCGGGCAGGCGATGATTACTATCTGGTAGCCAGCAGCTTCCAGTATTTTCCGGGTGTTCCGCTCTACCACAGCAAGGACCTCGTGAACTGGAAGCAGGTGGGACATGTGCTGACCCGCGACTCTCAGCTCCAGCTCGAGAATGCGAATTCGAGCCAGGGTATCTTCGCCCCTACCCTCCGCTACCATGACGGCAAGTTCTATATGATCACGACCAACATCTCCAGCCTCGGCAATTTCATCGTCACGGCGGAAGACCCGCTCGGAGAGTGGTCGGACCCGATTCCGGTAAAGATGGGCGGCATCGACCCTTCCCTCTTCTGGGACGAGGACGGCAGCTGCTGGTACACCGGTTCGACCGGCACAAGCGTGATGATAAGCAGGATAAATCCGGACACCGGAGAGATTCTTTCGGAGCCGAAAGTGGTCTGGAACGGCATGGGAGGCCGATATCCTGAAGCACCGCATATCTACAAGAAGGACGGATGGTACTATCTGATGATAGCCGAAGGCGGAACGGAATTCGCCCACAGCGAGACCATCGCCCGCAGCCGCAATATCGAAGGTCCGTACGATCCGGCACCGCACAACCCGATCATGACCCATTTCACTGCCGCTGCGCAGACCAGCCCTATCCAGGGCGTGGGACATGCCGACCTCGTACAGGCCCATGACGGCTCATGGTGGCTCGTGTGCCTGGCCTTCCGCGTCAACCACGGACTCATCCACCTTCTCGGCCGCGAGACCTTCCTCGCCCCTGTACGCTGGGACAAGAATGCATGGCCTGTGGTCAACGGAAACGGCGAGATCGCACTCAAGATGGACGTCCCTACCCTCCCTCTCAAGCCTTTCGAACCAGCGCCTGCGCGCAATGAGTTCGACGAGCCTCTCGGACCTGAATGGTCATGGCTGCGCAATCCGGTAAAGGAGCGCTACAGCATAGAGGGCGGCAGGCTGCGCATGTGGGGATCGGCTGAGGGCCTCAACGAGAGAAGGGTGTCACCGTCGTTCGTCGGTTTCCGCCAGAAGGAATTCGATTTTCTGGCAGAGACATGCGTGCAGCTAGGTAACGCACGCTCGGGAGACAAGGCCGGAATGACCGTCTACATGGACTACAACGGACATTATGACGTATATGTCGAGAAGAAGGGAGGAAAGCTGGTGGTCGGAACGAACTATACTTTCGGTCCTGTGAACCATGTCGAGGAAATCCCTGTGAATGCTTCGAAGGTATGGCTCCGTCTGACAGGAAACCGCATGCAGTATCATCTCTGGTACTCTACCGACGGAAAGAACTTCAAGGAAGCCGGCGTGGCTGACGCGAGGTTCATCAGTACAGAAACTCTCGGCAACTTCACCGGCATCATGCTGGGCCTCTGGGCCCAGTCCCCTTCGCAGAAGGGATATGCCGATTTCGAGTATTTCGAATACCGTTAAAAATCAGCGGCTCGTGATGGAGAGCGACATGCCACCCCCGGCTAGGGGGTCGTGAGCGACTTGTAAAAGGTCCGGTGGACCTTTTGCAGCGAGCAGTTTAAAAGAGGAGGGAGCCAATCACGAGCCGCTGATTTTTTGTGTTCTACATCGAAGATGCGGCGGCTTTGGCGATCAGGGTTTCGACCTCCTTACGGTCCATGGCGCCGTCTATGCAGATGAACTGGACATCATTGCCGGAACGGCACAGGAAGACAAAGCTTTCAATGGTCTTCTCGCTTCCGACAGTGTATATGTTCACATTGTCCCCGTCATCCTTCACCTCCATCAGCAGCTCATAGCGCCCTTTGCTGATCATTGCCTTGACATCATCTGCAAGGCTGCTTCCCAGCTGGGATCCGCTCATGTCCAGCATATAGAATCCGCTGAACGAACGGATCAGCGGCGCCAGATCCATGTTCTCCCCTTCCGCCACCTCGACGTTCAGCTCGGGAATTTTTCCTATGAGCTTGAACATTGCCGGTGAGATGTAGACTGCAGACACTCCCTGCGAGTCCGAATACTTGTTGTAGATGTTTCTTCCTTCCTGCGCGTATGCTCCGGCTGCCGCCAGGAGGGCTATTGCTATTACTATTATCTTTTTCATATTCCTGTTATTCTGAAAAGACCGAAGAGGTCCTGTCTATTATTTCTTCTGATTTTTCCGCCATGGCGAGGCCTTTATGAATTTCGCCCGACATTATTGCAAAGGCTTTTTCAAGTTCTGCATATGCAAGATACGGGTCTGTGAAGGTGTCTTCCGGCTCGTCCTGTCGGCCTGACAGGCCCAGTCCGGCTCCGACAAGAAGAGCAGCTGCCGCCGCGGCAGAGAGAACTCTCACCATCCTGACACGGCCATCCTTACGGGACTCATCCTCCGTCAGCCGTTCCAGGACTTCCAGACCGTCCTCCATACGGGATGCGAAACCGTCCGGCACAGAGATGTTTTCGTCCATGGATGCAGCTTCCAGCTGCTCCAAAGACATATTTTCTATATCCTTTGATGATTTCATATCCTTAACTTTTGCCTGAGGGTTTTTCTTGCCGTGCTTACCAGGACCCTTACATGTACCTGTGAAAGGCCGGTCCGCCTTGATATTTCCTTGTATTCCAGTCCGTCCAGGACCATCAGTTTCATCACTTCCGCCTGCCTGTCGGGCAGCCTGTCCATCTCCTCCAGCACCTTGGTCAGAAGGTCCTTCGCTGCAAGGCTGCTTTCCGGAGGAGGATCATCGGCAGGAATCCCTACATCCGGGAACTCATGCCTCCTTATCTCGCGACGCCGTATCCTGTCCAGACAGATGTTCTTAAGAAGGGCCATCCCATATGCCGCCGGATTCCTTACCTCATCGAGTCCGCTGCGGCCGGTCCAGAGCTTGAGATACAGCTCCTGCACGGCATCCTCCGCATCCTGCTGCGACTCCAGCATATAGAAAGCGGCGCGGTAGAACCTCTCTGCATACGGCATCCATATGTTCCTGAACCCTGTCATCCTACATTTCCATTTTCACGATGTCCGCTATCTTGTCTGCGCTGATGCTGCCGAAAAGGCATATCAGGGTACATTCTTCAGGGATGAACACTATCAGGTCATCGATCCTTTCGCCGTCCGACGCAGCTGTGCCGTAGACATTGACGGTCTCGCCGTCCTCCTTGACTTCAATGATCTTCTCCGCATTCTTCAGGAGACCGGCAGCCTTTCTGCTGAACGAATCCTTCCGGTCCTGCTCTGCCGCCATGTAATCCACGACGATGATCTTCCTGAGTCCGTCAATAACCTCCAGAGCCATCCTGTCCTCCTCGCTTTCAGCGCTGGCCTTGGCTATCATCTTTACAAGTCCGAGACCAAGTCCTCCGACGGAGACCACATCAAAACCCTGGTAAAGATTATACTCCCTCACCAGGCTGGCCATATCGCCAGAATTTACCTTCCTGCCTGCGGCTTTTGACTCCGGGGATCCTATCCCGGCCGCAAAAGCCGCAAGCAGCACTATTGCAATTAATCTTTTCATGTCAGTTTTCATTAAATCCGTTTAACATTCTTTCGAGCGCTCACCATTAAAGACGCACCAGCGGGGATTTTGTTAACGACAAATTTAAAAAACTTTGACTGTTTTGTCGGCTGAGTGCATTCCAAACATGACTTTACCGACAGCAAATTCTGCTAACTCACTGATAATATATCATTTACAAAAAGAGTCTGTCGGCTGAGTGCAGCGAAAAGTGCACTCAGCCGACAGACTATAAGACAGTACATGATGAAGTCATCAATCCAGGGAACGACATTTCTGTTTACACCAGAACAACCAAGACGTTGAGCGGCTGAAACCTTAATGCAAGGGCGTATAACGAGGAATCTTCCACGGCCATCATGCCCGCTCAATCTCTTGACAGGTAAACCGTAATCTCCTTGTTTTCACCGGCAATGATGTTGACTGCCTGTGTATTAATGCTGCTGCCACCTACTCTAACTATATAATTACCTGGTGCCAATTGAATGTCTTCCGTCAGACGCATCCGGTTGTATTCTTCTGTAAATACAGGTAATTGCCAATTGATTTCGTTTGAGTAAGGATAGACATCGATAGTAAACGTCATCTGTTCATCACAATAGACA
>JAFTYS010000003.1 GCA_017461285.1 Bacteroidales bacterium
AGGTCTCCGACCTTGAAGTCGAAGTTGACTCCTCCTGCGGCATTCGACACGAAAAGGTACTGTATGCCGAGGACCTTCATGACTCTGATAGGAAGGGTCACGAGCTCCATAGGATAACCTTCATAATAATGGAAGCGTCCCTGCATGGCAACGACGAATTTTCCTCCGAGTTCGCCTGCGATGAAATTGCCCTTATGGCCTACGGCAGTAGACACAGGAAATCCGGGAATCTCCTTATAAGGAATTATTGTAGGGTTCTCTATCCTGTCGGCAAGCTTGCCAAGTCCGCTGCCCAGAACTATGCCTGCAAACGGCTTCCTTCCGTCAAGCCTGGCTGCTATATAATCTGCAGCCTTCATGATTCTTTCTACTCGTGGATCCATATTATTTTCGGGATGATAGTTTTGACAATACTTTCTTTGCTTCAGCAAGAATCTCCTTCTCTCGGGCAACTGCCCTTCCCCTCATCAGGAATTCGCCGTTGCATATCACTGAATCTATGCAGTCGGAATGGGCGGAATAGATCAGATTCGCCTCGAACGAGCCCGGCGACAGGAAATGATAGCTGTCCGTATCGATGACGAGCAGGTCGGCAAGAGCGCCGGCCTCGATCCTTCCTATTTCCAGTCCCAGAGCCTTGCCTGCATTTGCTGTAGCCATCTGCATGATCTCATTCAGAGGCATCGCTGAAGGATCGTCCCTCCATGCCTTCTGGATCATAGCCGAGGTCTTCATGGTCTCCAGCATGTCGAGGTTGTTCGATGAGGCGCATCCGTCAGTTCCCAGACAGATATTGGCGCCGGCGTCACGCAATTCATTATAAAGGAATCTGTATCCGGACGCCAGCTTGAGGTTGGAGTTTACGTTATGGACGCATGTCACTCCCCTTTCGCCAAGGATGCGGACATCTTCCTCCGAGATCCAGAGGGTATGCGCCGCGATCACGTCTGGCCCAAGGACTCCCAGACTGTCAAGATATTCCACCGGAGACATGCCTCCGTGCTGTGCCTTGCAGTCTTCAACTTCCTTCCGTGTTTCAGACACATGTATATGTATCTTCAGGCCGTGCTTTCTAGCGAATTCCGTTCCCCACAGGATCATCTCCTCACGGACTGAATATATCGCATGGATCGCAACTGCGAAAACCGTCTGATCGTTCCAGGTCAGGTATTCTCTGTATACATCCTCGCACTGCTTCTTCTGACGTTCCGATTCTTCAGGGTCATTCCTGTCGCAGATCACATATGCAAGGACAGGACGTAGTCCCATCTCGACTGCCGCCTTATGGGCCATAGGCATGTGCCAGTAATGATCGTTGAAGGTTGTGGTTCCCGTCTTGATCATCTCAAGGCATGCGACCTTGGTAGCATGGTAGACCCATTCTTCATCGATCCTCGACTCTACATCCCAGATACGGTCCAGCCAATCATGAAACGCTATATCTTCCCCTATTCCGCGCATCATGGACATGCCGGCATGGGTATGCATGTTCACAAAACCGGGGACGGCCGTCTTGCCTTGGCAATCGACCACTTCTGCGCCTTCAGCCCGGCTGCCGGACGCACCGGCAGAAAACACGCCGGCAATCCTGCTGCCTTCTATAAGGATATCGGACGCAACGCCATCGTTCACAATATTCTTTAATAAAATCTTCCCCATATTTCGCATTTGTTTAAGATTTCAAAGTTATACAATTTTTCCAATAATAAGTACACGATGCATAAGTTTTAAGAATTTTGCAATTAATATTTGATAATTCGCTGAAAAGGGCTTATATTTACTTGTTAATTGTTTAATCAACAACTTAAAATCACATAATAATGGCATTCAAAGGAGCAATCGAAGTCGACACACAGAAATGCAAGGGTTGCGGAGTATGTGTAGAGAACTGTCCGACCAAGAGCATCGAACTCGCTAAAATGGTCAACAGCAAAGGTTATCATTATGCCGAAATGGTTGGAGAAGCATGCATAGGATGTTCAAACTGTGCTGTTGTCTGCCCTGATTCGGTAATCACAGTCTACAGAGTAAAGATCTAGAAGATATGGCAGAGAAGATTTTGATGAAAGGAAACGAAGCGATCGCCATATCGGCGATACGCAACGGTGCGGACGGATACTTCGGATATCCTATCACTCCGCAGTCTGAGGTCATGGAGACCCTCATGAAGGAAAGGCCATGGCTCACAACAGGAATGGTCGTTCTCCAGGCAGAGAGCGAAACATCGTCAATCAACATGGTCTACGGCGGCGCATGCTGCGGAAAGAAGGTAATGACTTCTTCCAGCTCGCCCGGAATCAGCCTCATGTGCGAAGGTCTCAGCTACCTTGCAGGAGCAGAACTTCCATGCGTGGTAGTGAACTGCCAGCGCGGCGGCCCTGGTCTCGGAACCATCCAGCCTAGCCAGAGCGACTACAACCAGTGCGTGAAGGGCGGCGGACACGGCGACTACAACGCCATCGTCCTCGCACCTGCTTCAGCACAGGACATGTATGACTTCGTGGACTGGGGATTCGACCTTGCGTTCAAGTACCGCACTCCGGTGATCATCCTTGCTGACGGTATCGTAGGCCAGATGATGGAGAAGGTGGAGCTTCGTCCTGAGAAGCCTCGCATGACAGCTGAGGAACTCAAGGCGATCGCACCATGGGCGACTACAGGAAAGACCGCCGACAGACCATACAACGTCATCACCTCCCTCGCCCTCGAGTCGGACGTACAGGAAAGGTTCAACCGCAAGCTCGCGGCTAAATACGAAGTGATCAAGGAGCAGGAGGTCAAGTACGAGGAATACCAGACAGAAGATGCCGAATATCTGTTTGTTGCATTCGGCTGCTCGGCACGTATCTGCGAAGCCGTTGTCGACCAGCTCCGCGAGGAAGGCATCAAGGCAGGACTTCTCAGACCTGTCACCCTCTTCCCGTTCCCGTCAAAGAGAATCGCGGAACTTTCATCTCAGGTGAAGAGCATGATGAGCATCGAGCTCAATCTCGGCCAGATGGTAGACGACGTGAAGCTCGCCGTAAACGGAGCATGCCCTGTAGGATTCTACGGAAGGCAGGGAGGAATCATCTACACTCCTGATGAAATCGCAGAGGCGTTCAAGAAGTTCAACAATCTGAAATAAGGAAAGACATGAATATAGAAGACATCAAGAAACCTGAGAACATCGTCTACAAGAAGACTCCCCTTCTCACAGACAATGTGATGCACTATTGCCCGGGATGCTCTCACGGTACCGTTCATAAGCTCGTCGCAGAGGTCATCGAGGAGATGGGCATCCAGGAAGAGACAATCGCAATCAGCCCTGTAGGCTGCTCTGTATTTGCATACAACTACCTTAACGTAGACTGGCAGCAGGCCGCTCACGGACGCGCCCCGGCCCTTGCCACAGCCACAAAGCGCCTCAATCCTGAGAAATACGTATTCACATACCAGGGAGACGGCGACCTCGCATCCATCGGAACTGCTGAGATCATCCACGCATGCAGCCGCGGCGAGAACATCGTCGTGATCTTCATCAACAACGGTATCTACGGCATGACCGGAGGACAGATGGCCCCTACCACCCTTCTCGGAATGAAGACCGCAACGACTCCTTACGGACGTGACGCAAAGCTCAACGGATTCCCTCTCGTGCTCGCCCCTATGATCGCACAGCTTGACGGAACCGCATACATCACAAGACAGTCGGTTCACACCGCGCTGGCTGCACGCAAGGCTAAGGCGGCTATCCGCAAGGCGTTCGAGTACAGCCAGAAAGGCATCGGCCTCTCATTCGTGGAGATCGTCGCAACATGTAATTCAGGATGGAAAATGAGTCCTGTAGCAGCCAACAAGTGGATGGTGGAGAACATGTTCCCTAAGTATCCGCTCGGTGACATCAAGGACGTTTTAAAACAGGAGTAATCATGAAAGAGGAAATCATTATAGCAGGATTCGGAGGACAGGGCGTCCTCTCGATGGGAAAGATTCTCGCATACTGCGCTATCATGCAGGACATGGAGGTGACATGGATGCCTTCATACGGTCCGGAGATGCGTGGTGGTACTGCAAACGTATGCGTAATCGTAAGCGACAAGAAGATCAGCTCACCTATCGTGACGAAGTACGACACAGCAATCATCCTCAACCAGCAGTCGCTCGACAAGTTCGAGAGCACTGTGAAACCGGGAGGACTTCTCATCTACGACCCTAACGGTATCATCAATCCTCCTACCAGAACCGACATCAAGATCTGCAGGATCGATGCGATCAACGTTGCCGCACAGGTAGGAAACTCGAAGGTATACAACATGGCTGTCATGGGAGCATATCTCAAGATGAAGCCGATCGTATCTTTCGAGAACATCGACAAGGGACTCGCAAAGTGCATCCCTGCACGCTATGCAGACCTCATCGCGCTCAACAAAAAGGCGATCGAGGAGGGCATGGTTGCCGTAGAAGAGCTCTAAAAGCCGAAAAACTAGAAATAACTGCTTTGATTTTCTCATTTTATTTTGAGAAATCAAAGCAGTTTGTTATTTTTGCATGGTAGGTTAAATTCGGATTAAAATGCTTGATACTGTAAAGCAGAAAATAAAGCAGCTAATTGCTGCGTACGAGGCGGAGAAGATGGAGCGCACAAGGCTCCAGGCCGCTTTGGCTCAGGCTCAGGCCCAGAACGAGACCTACAGGAAGCAGATAACAGAGTTAGAAAGACAGATTGATAACCTGAAGCTCGCAGAGGCATTCAAGGCAGGAGGCAATGGAAGTCCCGAGGCCAAGAAGAAGATAAACAGCCTGATGAAGGAGATAGACAGGTGCATATCGCTATTGGAAGGATAATATGGCACAGAGCATAAACATAAAGCTGGCAGACCGTACATATCCCCTCAAAGTGAATTCACCGGAACATGAGGAAGTGATAAGAAAGGCTGCTGACGACATCAACAGGATGGTGGCAAAATATCAGGAGAAGTTCCCGGGCAAAGGCCTGGTAGAGATTCTATCCTTTGTCGCCCTCAACACTTGCATGTCGAATATAACTATCAACAGGCAGATGAAGGAGCTCGTAGATGGAGAAGCAATGCTTGCGAAAGAGTTGGAAGGATATCTAGACAATATTGATAAAAACAGCCGTTAGTTACATTTTTTGCTGAAATCAACATTAATAATGTAACCGGGCGAACTCGGATGGGGATGACGGACCTATGTGACCCGTATGGGGATTCCGCTTTGCGGGACGGAGGATTTCAGAACCGATTTTCCGGAGCCCAAATCTTATTCTTTAAGATTTTCTGACAAACCGGCTAACGGCTTTTTATTGAATAACCTGACCAGTCTGCTTACAGGAGACTGGTCATTTTTATGTGAAGACTTAAACCTTATATATACATCATGAACACTTTAATACTAGTTTTAACAGGCTTATTGAGCGGTGCAACCGCAC
>JAFTYS010000020.1 GCA_017461285.1 Bacteroidales bacterium
CTTGATGTCGTGAGGAACGAATGTCGCGGTATCGACCGGCATTGTCCTCACCTCAAGCCTCTGAGGTTCAAAGACAAGGGTATCGGCGACTCCGTCCTTGCTCATGCGCAGCACGGCAAGAGGGGGAAGGATATACTTGCCTTCGTCGAATGACTTGATCTTTATGCTGCTCCTGATGTTGTAGAGTTTCGGCTGTCCCTTCTTCTGCTTCTTGACCTTCAAGGTATCTATCTCCCAAGGGCTGACTACGCGGATGTTGGTCATCAGCGTATCGCCCGGCTGGGCATAGCCGAAAGCCGTACCCTCCTCAACCTGCTTCAGGTCGAAGCCATAGCGGAGCTGGTCGGCGATCAGGACAGAGTCCCTCTCCTGGATCTGCTCCAGAAAAGCGCCCTCCATCTCCACGACCTTGCCAGGAATCTGGGCCCCGAGAGCCAGCGGCATCAGCAGCAATATATATATCAATGCCTTACGCATATAATCATCTGTTTTTAAACAAGGTCATCAGTCCCTTCACATAATCTTCATCAAGGGCGATGCTGACCTTATCCACATTATATTTCATGAACATCTTCGAAGATGTCTGCTCCATGTTTCTGAACCATTCCTCGTAGGCGAGTCTCATCTTCCTGTCGGATGTATTCACCCATGCCGCCTTTCCTGTCTCGGAATCCTTGATATGGACAAGTCCTACATCAGGGATGCTCCGCTCGCGCGGGTCAAATACCTGGATCACCGAAAGATCATGCCTGTTCACAGCCACCTTCAGGGCCTCCTCATAGCGCGGGCTTCCGTCCTTATCGACATCGATCATGTCCGAAAGAAGGAAGGCCGTGCATTTCTTCTTGATGGCGTTGGTAAGATAGCGCAGCGCCTCGGAAATGTCAGTACCGTCGCTCGAAGGCTCGAATTCGATGATTTCGCGGATGATATGAAGCAGATGGCTTCGGCCTTTCTTAGGAGGGATGAACTTCTCGACCTTGTCGCTGAAGAAAAGTGCTCCCACCTTGTCGTTGTTGATGATGGCAGAGAATGAAAGGACTGCCGCGATCTCGGCGATCATGTCCTTTCTGCTGCTGCCCACCGTTCCGAAGAGTCTCGAACGGCTCACATCCACCAGCAGCACAACAGTCAGCTCGCGCTCCTCTTCAAAGACCTTCACATACGGCGAACGCATGCGCGCAGTGACATTCCAGTCCATGTTGCGCACATCGTCACCGTACTGATACTCACGCACTTCGCTGAAAGCCATACCGCGGCCCTTGAAGGCCGAATGGTATTCGCCGGCGAAGATCTGGTGCGAGAGGGCACGGGTCCTGATCTCGATCTTCCTGACCTTCTTCAGAAGGTCGTTTGCTGATACTTCTGTATTCATAATCATTATAAAGATCCTTCGCTGACGCTCAGGATGACAGATTCATTCTGCAAAGATCCACGGCCAAGTCGGAGATGACAGACGTCATTGCCGGCTTGACCGGCAATCCTTCCTATGGAACTTCTACCGCGTTGATGATTTCAGAGATGATCTGGTCTGTGGTCATGTTCTCCGCCTCAGCCTCGTAAGTCAGGCCGATACGGTGACGGAGCACCTCGTAGCACACCGCACGCACATCCTCCGGAATCACATAACCTCTCCTCTTGATGAATGCGTACGCCTTTGCAGCCATTGCAAGCGAGATGCTGGCACGAGGCGATGCTCCGTAGGAGATGAAACCGGCGATTGACGAGAGGTTGTAATCCTTCGGAGTACGGGTCGCATACACGAGGTCAACGATATATTTCTCGATCTTCTCGTCCATATACACATCCTTGACGACCTCGCGTGCCCTCACGATGTCCTCAGGCTTGAGCACCGGCTGGGCCTTAGGGAAGGTGCCGCTGTTGTTCATGCGGATGATCTGGCGCTCCTCCTCCTTCTTCGGATAAGTCACCACGACCTTGAGCATGAAACGGTCGAGCTGGGCCTCAGGAAGCGGATAGGTACCTTCCTGCTCGATCGGGTTCTGCGTAGCCATCACAAGGAATGGCTCCGGAAGCTTGAATGTCTCGTCGCCGATGGTCACCTGACGTTCCTGCATGGCCTCGAGAAGTGCCGACTGCACCTTTGCAGGCGAACGGTTGATCTCGTCGGCAAGGACGAAATTAGCGAAGATCGGACCTTTCTTGATCTGGAACTGCCCGCTCTTCTGTGAGTAGATGAGGGTACCGAGCACGTCCGCAGGAAGAAGGTCCGGAGTGAACTGGATACGGCTGAACTTAGACTCCACAGCCTGTGACAATGTATTGATCGCGAGTGTCTTTGCGAGGCCCGGAACACCTTCGAGAAGGATGTGGCCGTTTGCGAGAAGACCGATCAGAAGGTTCTCTACAAGGTGTTTCTGACCTACGATCACCTTGTTCATTTCCATCGTCAGAATGTCAACGAAGGAACTTTCTCTCTGGATCCTGTCGTTCAATTCTTTTATGTTTATGCTCTCCATAAATATGTTATTTGTTATTTTTGCATTTTAAAACTTACAAAGTTACTCATTTTTTGCGATATGCGATATAAAATAAGGCTCTCATACGACGGCAGCGCATTCTGCGGCTGGCAGATCCAGAACAATGCCGGTTCCGTGCAAGGTGAACTCGAAAAAGCTCTTCAGAAGTTCCTCGGACAGCACATCCCTGTCACAGGAGCAGGCCGGACAGACACCGGAGTGAATGCCGTGAACTATATCGCCCACATCGAGATTCCTGACGAAGTCAGGATCGAAGCGGCGCAACTTTGCTACAAATTGAATGCCATCCTGCCGAAGTTCATAGCAGTTCATGAAGTTTGTGCATGCGACGGCGGCTTTCACGCCCGCTTCGACGCGCAGTCCCGTGAATATCACTACTTCATCCACTTCGTCAAGGACCCTTTCTGCGAGAAGTTCTCGTATCGCATGCGCTACCCTCTGGATGTGTCC
>JAFTYS010000104.1 GCA_017461285.1 Bacteroidales bacterium
GTAAAGACAGGATACGCTGTCAACTACCTTATCCCACAGGGCTACGCTATCATGGCTACTCCTTCTGCAAAGAAGGTGCATGCTGAGAACCTTCGTCAGAGGGCTCACAAGATCGCTAAGTTCGTTGCTGATGCAGAGGCTCTCGCAGCTAAGCTTGCAGAGACTACTGTACAGGTAGCAGTAAAGGTAAGCGAGTCAGGCAAGATCTACGGTTCAGTAACTACAGCTCAGCTTGCTGAGGCTCTCGTTGCTGCAGGTGTAGAGGTTGACAAGAAGGACATCACAGTAGCTGAGGCTGCTAAGGAGCTTGGTGTATACGAGGCAACTGTAAAGTGCTACAAGGACATCAAGGGTACCTTCAAGTATGAGATCGTAGCTGAGTAATTTCAGCTTTCGATATATCGGACAGGGATGACTTTTCCAGTCGTCCCTGTTTTTTTTGAATATTATGGAGGAACCATAGGTTTTGCCTGAATCCGGCTGTTCTCTGATTTAAACCTAAAGATGCATATCCGGTGTCCCAATATGGAGAGTGACATGCCACCCACGGCTAGGGGGACGCCCTCGCAGAGGGCAGGGGGGCACCGGAATGTTGGGACACCGGATGTGTATATAAAAGATACCTGTGACAGAAAACGGCTGTAAACTGTCACAGGTGTATAACTTTGGGGGGTGCTGTTATTTCATCTGCTGGATGGACTGGGCCTTGACTTTGAAGAAGTTGTTGCTGCCTTTGTCCATGAGACGGTATTCGTGGTGGTTGCCCCAGTATGCCGGCTTGTCGGCGATTTCCATATCCTCGCCAGTGTCGTTGCTTACATATGGGCTGATCGAATTCTGCCAGGTCTTGATCCTATCGACGCTTGCGTCCACATGAAGCAGGGAGTTTGCAGGGTCTGCAAGTTCCAGGAATGCATTCCTGTACATCTGCATGAAGTCATCGAACTTCATGAGCCTCTCCATCAATATGCCTGAGTCACCCCAGTTGTATGGGTCCTGACGTCCTGAATCTGACTGGATTCCGCACTGGAGGCTCGTGCCAAGAGTGTTGTCGTAGTCATATGGAAGGAAGAATACCTGGTAGTCGTACTTGTCGGTTGAGTTGAAATACAGGTAGTAGTTGTTGCCGTTGTTCCAATGGTCATCCCACATTCCGACTGCCACATTCACAGCGTATGTCTTCAACAGGAAGTTCACGTCGCAAACCTCGCTGATCCATTTGTAGAAGCTTTCCTCTCCTTTGCCGTTAAGCTTGAGGATGAAATCCTTGAGCTGTTCTTTGGCTGCAGCGAAGTCTTCTTCGTCTCCCTTGAATTCATAGGTGTAGTTGACACCGTTGTCCTGGTCCCAGTTGAACTTCCAGTCGTCCGTGCTCCTGAGGTCTGCCGGACCGCCTTCGCCATAAACGCATTTCCAGAGGTATCCCTTGTCGTTTTCGAACATTCCCTCGACTCTTCTCTCAACGAATTCGTCATCGATCGGCTCGATCATGTTGTATACTCCATAATATGCAGGAGTCTCGTCGTCTATCTGAAGCCATAGGCGGCAGTATGTTGAGAATGCGCTTGTCCAGATGCCGTAGCGACGGAAAAGGTCATAGCAATAGAGCTCGCGCACATAGCATGGGTCGTCCTTGAACCATTTGAGGTTCACCTTCCTGATGCCGTTGATGGTATGGTCGCTGTCCTTGTGGAACTTGCGGAAGTTTATCCCGAAGTGGCAGTGGTGCCAGTCCGGATTGGAAGCATTGTGCTCCTGACCGCCGTTTCCTTCAGGCCTGCGGCGTGATGTGTTTCCGCGAAGCCTTACGCCTCCGTCTTCAATGAATGTTACTTCCTCTCCCTTCTTATACGTGAAGTCTGCGTGGAAATAATCCACATTGTGCTGGAATTCATCATATCTCTTCAGGAGCTTGTTCCACTCATCGGATGTCATGTGTATCGTGATTTCCGGTATGACGGTCTCGTCCCATACATATGCCATTCCTTCGTCGTTTGTATCAGCTACTGTAAACGGCACGATGACGCTAGGCTGTGGCTCAGGCTCTGGTTCTGGTTCCGGTTCCGGTTCAGGCTCCGGTTCCGGCTCTGGTTCCGGTTTTGGAGTTTCCGTGTTGTTTTCCGGTTCATCTTCAGGAAGCTGATCCGCAGGGTCGCATCCCATCAGTACCGCCAGGGCGATGAACGAAATGAAGAACAGTCTTTTCATAGTAATATCTGTTTTGTTTATAGTATCTGTGCCGCGTGGTTCTTGGTGTCCACTTTTTCGATTATTTCCGTAAGGATGCCCTTCTCGTCGAAGATGAACGTCTTTCTGATGGTCCCCATCACTGTCTTGCCGTACATCTTCTTTTCTCCCCATGCCCCGAACGCCTGAAGCATCTGTGTCGAAGTGTCTGAAAGCAATGTGAAAGGAAGTTCGTATTTCTCCTTGAATTTCTTATGCGAAGCGGCGCTGTCCTTGCTGACGCCTACGACGTTGTAGCCTCTGGCGATCAGTGCTTCGTGATTGTCCCTGAGGTTGCACGCTTCTGCTGTGCATCCGCTGGTGTTGTCTTTCGGGTAGAAGTATATTATGGTCTTCTTTCCAATAAGGTCTTTTGAACTGACCTTGTTGCCGTCCTGGTCCACGACCTCGAAATCCGGCATCCTGTCTCCTATCTTTAACATGTCTGTCTGGTTTAAATACTGCAGGCAAATCCAATTATATGCCACAAAGTTATGATAATTGACGAAATTCCGCTAATTTCGTATCCATAAAAACGAAATAACACTAAAACGATTAAGGTATGTTAAGAAAAATTCTTTCCGTGCTGGCTATCATTGCAGTCCTTATTCCTGCAATCGCCCAGCCGCAGCGAGGCGGCCGCCCGGCTGGGCCGAGCTCCGCTTCTCCGATTGTCAATCCTGACAACACGGTAACATTCAACCTCAATGCACCAGAAGCAAAGTCTGTGATCATCAGCGCCCAGTTCGCTCCAAAGACAGAAATGCAGAGGCGCGATGACGGAGTCTGGACCATAACCCTCGGTCCTGTTGCTCCTGACATTTATCCATATTGCTTCGAAGTCGACGGTATTGCCGTGATGGACCCTCAGAATCCGGACTGGTTCCCTAATGAAGGCTTCAAGAATTCCATGGTGGACGTCAGAGGTACTCAGCCGATGGACCATGCTGTCAAGTCCGTGCCTCATGGAAAGGTGGATTATGTGAACTACTATTCCGAGACATTGGGTCTTCATGGAAATGCAATCGTCTATACTCCTCCTACATATGACAAGAATCTTGATCAGAAATACCCTGTATTCTATCTTATAAGCGGTACGACTGATACTGAAGAAGTATACTTCAAGGTCGGCAAGATGAATCTTATCCTTGACAACCTTATCGCAGAAGGCAAGGCGAAGGAGATGATAATAGTCCTTCCTTACGGAAACCCTTCGAAGTATTATCCTGCAGGGACAAATACATTTGCGATGGGCGACCTTTTCAGCAAGGACCTTCTCAATGACCTGATGCCATATGTCGAGGCCAATTACCGTACGATCAACGACAGGGAGAACAGGGCCATCGGCGGATTCTCACGCGGAGGCAATCAGGGACTTGCATTCGGACTTACTAACCTGGACAAGTTCTCATATCTCTGCTCGTACAGCTCGTTCACAAGCATGAACCTGCCTGACGTATACGACAATGCGAAGAAGACCAACAAGAAGATCAACCTCTTCTGGCTAGGTGTGGGAACAGATGATTTCCTCTACGGCAATGCAAAGGAATATGCAGAATTCCTCGACAGCAGAGGCATCAGGAATGTTCAGGAATATACGACAGGTAAGTTCGGCCATACATGGATGAACGCAAGATACTTCCTCAGCCAGACATTCCCTCTTCTCTTCAACAAGGAGGCATCAGCCGAGGCGATGAGCAAGTCTACAGCCGTCAAGCCTAAAGGAAAGAAGGCCCCTGCGCCTGTGCCTGCAAAGCCTGCGGCCCCTGCAAGGGACGGACAGAGGCTTACTCCTGAGCTTATGGCCAAGCTTTTCCCTCCAGGAGTCGTTTCTCCTGAATACAATGCCGACGGAAGCGCGACATTCCGCGTTCTTGCTCCTGACGCTGAGAAGGTGGAGTTCGAATGCCAGATGTTCGAAGGCGTAAAGCCTATGACCAAGGGTGAAAGGGGAGTATGGTCTGTGACCGTAAAGCCGGACCAGCCTGACATCTATCCGTATTCGTTCATCATCGACGGAAC
>JAFTYS010000105.1 GCA_017461285.1 Bacteroidales bacterium
CACATTGAAGATATTCTTGCCGGCAAGGGTCGAATCCACAGCCGCCACAGGCCTGTAAATCACGGAATCCACAAGTTCGTATCCCTCCGGGGCATCAGTCTGCTGCGCCGAGGCTGTAATTGCATTGAATGCGGAAAAGGAAATGACCAGGATTACTGTCAGAATATTTATTCTTTTCATTTTTCTACTGTTTCTAAAAGTTTCTTCAAAGGTACATCATTGAGTCTGATATTCTTGGGAGAGCCTTTTCCGATCTTCACCTTCGCGGAAAAATCCACAACACTTTCTTCCAGTACCGCCTTGTCCGCGAACTTGGCCAGTTCAAGGATACTCATACCTTCACCGAGAGTGACATCTGCCTTCAGACGGTATGTATCCACGGATTTTCCCTGCAATGTGAAAGGATCAACGACGACCCTACCAAGAACCTTGCCAGAATGTTCCAATGCTGCCGAAATATCTGTCAGAGACAGCTGCGACGCCGGATTGTCGACCTCCACAGCCATATTCAGGACAACTCCCTTGAGCCCGTTCGGGATGATGCTCTCGACCTTTACATCATTCACCTTTATCTCCCTGATCTTCTTAAGATTCGCACAGCCCGGAAGCATGAGGACCGCTGCAATAAGGAGAAAAATATATCTTTCAAGTCGTTTAATCTTCATATATGCACATTTTACATCTTTGCAAAGATAACTATATTCAGCGAAAAATCCTATCTTTGTATCCGATAGAAAAGACCAACACGAATATGCGTAATATCAGACCGATCACAGACCCTTCGAAGCCGAAGGTATACATAGAGACATACGGCTGCCAGATGAATGTCAACGACAGCGAAGTCATTCTTTCGATACTCCAGGACGCCGGATACGTCCTCACGGAGAACATCGAGGAAGCAGCCGTAATCCTTGCCAACACATGTTCCATCCGAGACAACGCGGAGCAGAGGATATGGGGAAGGATCGACCAGTTCAAGCTGCAGAAGAGAAAGAGGGACGGAGTCATCATCGGCATCGTCGGATGTATGGCCGAAAGGCTCAAGGACAAGCTTCTCGAGGCCGTAGACCTCGTTGCAGGCCCGGATTCATACAGGTCACTTCCGGAACTTCTCAAGGCTATCACTCCCGAAAATCCGCAGATAAACGTACTCCTTTCGCATGAAGAGACATATGCCGAGATCTCTCCGGTAAGGCTTGACAGGAACGGAGTATCGGCATTCATCTCGATCATGAGGGGATGCAACAATGTATGTTCATACTGCGTCGTTCCTTATACAAGAGGAGCCGAGCGCAGCCGTGACCCTTACACAATCGTTCGTGAAGCACAGGAACTATACGAAAACGGATACAAGGAAGTTACGCTTCTCGGCCAGAATGTGGACTCATACTACTGGAAAGACAAGGAAAATGCAGACAGAAACGTGAATTTCGCCCAGCTTCTCGAGATGGTGGCGAAGATCAGTCCCGAACTCCGCGTCCGTTTCTCGACATCACACCCGAAGGACATCAGCGACGAGGTGATCTACACCATGGCGATGTACGAGAACATCTGCAAGCACATCCATCTTCCTGTCCAGTCAGGAAGCAGCATCATGCTTGAGAAGATGAGGCGCAAATACAACCGCGAATGGTATCTGGAGAGGGTTGCGAAGATCCGCAGCGTGATTCCGGACTGCGGCCTCACGACAGACGTCATCGCCGGATTCAGCGGCGAGACCGAGCAGGATCATCAGGATACACTCACCCTCATGGAGAAGGTTGTGTTCGACTCGGCATTCATGTTCGCATATTCAGAGCGTCCGGGCACACTCGCCTCGAAGAAATATCCGGACGACATTCCATACGAGCTTAAGACTCAGAGGCTTAACGAGATAATTGCTCTTCAGGGACGGATGAGCCTCAAGAGCAACGAGAGAGAGATTGGCAAGACTCTCAAGGTCCTTGTAGAAGGTCCTTCGAAAAAGAATCCTGACGAGCTCTGCGGAAGGGCAAGCAGCAACAAGATGTGCGTATTCCCTTCACGTGGAGAGAAGGCGGGAGACTACTGCGAGGTAGAGGTCGTTTCAGTAACTTCGGCGACCCTGCTCTGCAAGCGCATCGACTAACACCACATGATTATGGATAAATACATTCTCGCCCTCGACCAGGGAACAAGCAGTTCGAGGGCAATCGTATTTGACGAACACGGCCAGACCAAGGCCGTATCGCAGAAGGAATTCACCCAGATATTCCCGAAACCGGGCTGGGTGGAGCACAATCCGATGGAGATATGGTCATCACAGGCATCGGTGATCGCCGAGGCCATCACATCCATCGACATCAACGGCCTGAACATTGCCGCAATCGGTATCACCAACCAGCGCGAGACAACGATCGTATGGGATGCAGAGACCGGTGAGCCGGTCTACAACGCAATCGTATGGCAGGACAGGAGGACATCCGAATTCTGCGACGGTCTCAAGAGGGACGGACGCACCGACCTGATCAGGAGCAAGACCGGACTCATCATCGACGCATATTTCAGCGCCACCAAGATCCTCTGGATCCTTGAGAATGTGCCGGGAGCACGAAAGAAGGCTGATGAAGGAAAGCTCAGGTTCGGAACCGTGGACACATGGCTGATATGGATGCTCACAAGGGGCGAGGTGCATGTGACTGACGTGACAAACGCCTCAAGGACAATGCTCTTCAACATCCACACCCTCGAGTGGGACAAGGAACTTCTCCAGCTTTTCGACATTCCGGAATCAATGATGCCGCAGGTAAAGTCTTCGAGCGAGATCTATGGATATACAAAGACTACTCTCTTCGCCCATGAAGTCCCTATCGCCGGCATCGCAGGTGACCAGCAGGCCGCCCTCTTCGGACAGATGTGTACCGAGCCGGGAGCCGTAAAGAACACATACGGAACAGGATGCTTCATGCTCATGAACAGCGGCGAAAGGCCGATCATGTCATCGAACAATCTGCTTACCACCATCGCATGGAAGATCGGCGACACTGTAAACTACGCATTGGAAGGCAGCATATTCGTAGCCGGATCGGTAGTGCAGTGGCTTCGCGACGGACTCGGGATCATCAGGTCTTCTTCAGAGATCGAAGCTCTCGCATGCACCGTCCCTGACAACGGAGGAGTATATTTCGTGCCGGCCCTCACCGGACTTGGAGCACCTCACTGGGACCAGTACGCAAAGGGCAGCATATACGGAATCAGCCGAGGCACGACAGCCGCACACATCGCCCGCGCCGCACTTGAAGGCATCGCATTCCAGACCATGGACATCGTGAACGCCATGCAGAAGGACGCAGGAGTGACACTCAAGGAGCTGAAGGTTGACGGCGGAGCATCAAGGAATGACCTCCTCATGCAGTTCCAGGCCGACATCCTCGGCACCGACGTGATCAGACCGACAGTCACCGAGACTACAGCCCTCGGAGCCGCATACCTTGCAGGCCTCGCAGTAGGATACTGGGAAAGCATCGACCACATCAAGAGCCAGTGGGGAATCGAGACGAAATTCACC
>JAFTYS010000004.1 GCA_017461285.1 Bacteroidales bacterium
AAACTCACGCTGGACGAGCTTGTAGGTGTCGTCAATCTCTATCCGTGGTTCGGAGGAGCCAGGATGGAACTGTGTGAGCGTATGCGCAGGATAGGCGGTGACGGTCTGAGCGAGAACCAGTATGCCGAGGCTGCCATGTATGTGGCTTCCAGGACGAAGATGGCGGACATGGTGCGTTCGTCAGTCAGCCAGGACTGGACAGATGCGGATGTCGAGAAGCTTCTCAAGTCATTCCTGTCGGAGGAGGAAACTTCAGAAGAGGGAGCATCCCAGCAGAGAAGGGTGCATGTGGTCGGCGGAGACTACTTCTCGCAGGACGATTATGACAGGGTACGCAGATCTGATGACGGTGTGTTCTCAAGATATGCCGCAAAGGCCAGACAGGACAAGCCATATACGGAACCGAAGGACTCGGAATTCAACCTTTATACGGAGACATTGGCCCAGATATACTTGGAACAGGGCTATCCTCAGCAGGCAAAGAGCATTTATTCCAAACTAATTTTGGATAATCCAGAAAAAAATGCGTACTTTGCAGCCCTTATACAAAAAATTGACGAATTAAATTAGTTGTAATACAATATGAACGCACTTTTTACAGTTTTGACAGTGCTTGTGCTTATTGCAAGCGTACTCATTACCCTCATCGTGTTGCTTCAGAACGGAAAGGGTGGCGGACTCGCCAGCAATTTCGTGGCAGGTAACCAGACTTTCGGTGTACGTCAGACTACAGACATCCTCGAGAAGATCACTTGGGGTCTCGTAGCATTCATCTTCGTTGTTTCAATCGTTTCTACATTCACCCTCAACAACGGTGGCAAGGCGGTTGACTACACAGAGAAGATAGAGATGGTAGAGTCAACACCAGAGTTCCCTGCAGCAATCCCATCAGCAGAGGAACCGGCAGAGCCTAGCGCAAACTAATTGAGTTTTCGCCCGTCTGACATTTTGTCAGAAAAAAGGGTTTGGAATATAATTTGACTTTTAGCCGTTTGTTCGCGAGAACAGACGGCTATTGTTGCATTGTTGTCATTCTGAGCTTCCTCAGTTGTCATTCTGAGCGAAGCGAAGAATCTTTCGGACAGACAAACCATTAAAACAAAAAGTCATGGCAGAAAACAAGTTTGAAAATTTAAGCAGGTTCGCTGTCAATCTTAATGAAAGGGCGGCGCAGGGAAAGCTCGATCCTGTCATCGGCAGGGACGAGGAAATCAGAAGAGTATTGCAGATCCTCAGCAGGAGGACAAAGAATAATCCTATCCTGGTCGGTGAGCCGGGAGTCGGCAAGACGGCCATCTCGGAAGGCATAGCGCAGAAGATTGTGGACGGCGACGTGCCTGAAAACCTCAAGAGCAGGAAGATATATTCCCTGGACCTTGGCGCGCTTATAGCGGGTGCCAAGTATCAGGGCGAGTTCGAGGAGCGTCTCAAGGGAGTGGTGAAGGAAGTCGTGGACAGCGACGGCGAGGTAATCCTCTTCATAGACGAGATCCATACTCTGGTCGGCGCAGGACGTACTTCAGGCGCAATGGATGCGTCTAACATCCTCAAGCCGGCATTGGCACGTGGAGAACTCCGTACCATAGGTTCGACAACCCTGGATGAATATCAGAAATACTTCGAGACCGACAAGGCGCTGGAGAGAAGATTCCAGATGGTGATGGTGGACGAACCGTCTCCTGCCGCATCCATATCCATAATGCGAGGTCTTAAGGAGAGGTATGAAAACCACCATAAGGTGCGCATTGAAGACGATGCCCTTATCGCGGCGGTAGAGCTTTCACACCGTTACATCACCAACCGTTTCCTTCCTGACAAGGCCATCGACCTTGTGGATGAAGCTGCATCAAAGCTTCGTCTGGAGATGAATTCGGTTCCGGAACCGATCGCTGAACTAGACAGCCGCATCCGCCAGCTTGAGATCGAAAGGGAGGCCATCAAGCGTGAAGGCGTCTCTCTTAAGATGGACAAGATAAAGGAGGAACTGAAGTCCCTGACAGAGGAGAGGAAAACCCTTTACAAGCGTTGGGAGGAAGAAAAGGAGATTCTGTCCGAGCTCCAGAAGCAGAGGCAGAAGATGGAGGATTACAAGATAGAGGCTCATAATGCGGAAAGGGCAGGCGATTATGGCAAGGTGGCGGAAATCCGCTACGGCCGTATGACAGATGCGCAGAAGAAGATAGATGAGCTTACTGCAAGACAGGCTCAGATCAAGGATCCGATCATCACCGAGGCTGTGACTCCGGAAGACATCGCGGAGGTCGTGGCGAAATGGACCGGCATACCTGTCCACAGGATGCTCGAGAGCGAAAGGGAGAAGCTGCTCCGAATGGAGGTAGAGCTTCATAAGAGGGTAGTGGGTCAGAATCTTGCGATCGAGGCCGTTTCAGATGCGGTCCGCCGTTCGCGCGCGGGTCTGCAGAATGAGAAGCGCCCGATAGGTTCGTTCCTGTTCATGGGTACGACCGGTGTGGGCAAGACAGAACTGGCGAAGGCTCTCGCGGAGTTCCTTTTCAATGACGAGAACATGATGACTCGTATCGACATGAGCGAGTATCAGGAGCGTCATTCAGTCAGCCGTCTTGTCGGTGCGCCTCCGGGCTATGTCGGATATGATGAGGGCGGACAGCTGACGGAGGCGGTGCGGCGTAAGCCATACTCTGTGATTCTTCTCGACGAGATCGAGAAGGCTCATCCGGATGTGTTCAACACGCTGCTCCAGGTGCTTGATGACGGCCGTCTGACAGATAACAAGGGCCGTACGGTCGATTTCAAGAACACCATCCTCATAATGACCTCAAACGTAGGTGCAGAAATCATTCAGTCCTATATGGAGCGGCTGCCGATCGAGGTAATCGACGGAGTCGCAGAAGAGGATGCTAAAGAATCTCCAAGAGCAAGAATGCTCGCCGAATGCAGGACAGAAGTGCTGGAAGTCCTGAAGAGGACGGTTCGTCCGGAGTTCCTGAACAGGATCGACGAAGTCATCATGTTCGAGCCTCTGTCACAGTCCGACATCAGGGAGATCCTGCGCATGCAGATGCGTGACCTGCAGGAGAAGCTCTCAGAGAACGGTGTTACGGTAGAGTTTACGGAAGGATTCGAGGACTACATGAGCACAAAGGGATATGAACCTCAGTACGGTGCACGTCCTATCAAGAGGCTCATGCAGAAGGAACTCATCAACCTCCTTGCAAAGTCCATCCTTGACGGCCATGTCCGCCGCGACTCCGTCATCAAGGTAGATGTCCAGGACGGCCAGCTCCTCATCAGCTGATACAGACAATAGGTAGAATTACAGATCACCGGCAGAATCGCGGGTCGCTACGCAGGAGCATAGGGATATGCTCCGCTCCCTCGCGGTTCTGCCGGTGATCTGTCAAATCGTTTACAGTCCCAGTTCGTCGATGATGCGGGTCATGCCGGCGTAGCGGTCGAGGGTCCAGAGGATGAAGCGGATGTCTACGCATACGCATTTGTTGTATCCTTCGGTCCACCATGCATCGCTGGCAAGGGACTCCTTGTTGCCGTCGAAGGCGAGGCCTATGAGCTCTCCTTTCGAGTTGAGGACAGGGCTTCCTGAGTTCCCTCCTGTGATGTCGTTGTCAGTCAGGAAGTTGACGTACATTGTACTTCCATTCTGTCCGAATCCCCATCTGTCCCATTCGCCGGCGCTGTAAAGCAGATGCTGACGGTCGTTCAGATGGAAGTCGTAGTCTGCCGGATCGAACTTTTCGAGTATTCCCGCCGGAGTGGTCTTCCAGTCGCAGACTACTCCGTCTCGAGGCTCGAAACCTCCTACGGTGCCATAAGTAATCCTCATGGTAGAGTTTGCGTCAGGATACTGCACGATGCCCTTTTCAAGACGCATCTGATAAAGTGCGTGAGTGTATTCCCTGTTCAGTACGGTCAGATTCGGAGTGCCTTCCGCAGCCGCCTTCGCTTCCGTGAAGTCAGTCGACTTGATGTCCATCACAAAACGGCACAGAGAGTCGCTGACGATCTCTTCCTCCGGAACTTCCTTGCGTCCGAGACGTGCTATGCCTTCCTCGGAAGTGAATATGCTGCTGGTCCATAGAGCGTCAGCAAGAGCCTTCGTGTCGCAGACTCCGTCCTTGCTGAAGGATGCGATGACATCCTTGTGCCATTGGCTCATATAGGCAGGGTCCAGGTTCTTTACAAACACGTCGACGGCATATTCAAGAAGGTCCCTTTCCACCCGGAGGTCCAGCTCAGCATATTTCTCAAGCATCTTTTCTCCGGTTCCGGCCTGGTTGCGGGGATTGTGGGCACGTCTCATTATCAGAGCCAGCTGGCATCCTCGTATCATGGTCTCGCGGTAATAGCTCTGATGTCTTTCCACGTCGCGGATCGCATCGTATCCGGACTGGAGCTTATCAAGCAGGCCGCCCCATTTCTCAAAGCGTTCGGGAGAGGCTTCTATCCATTCCCGGAGCTCTTTCTCCAGCTCTTCCTTCTTCTCCACGACATCAAAGCGCGTGAAGCACTCCTGCTCTCCGCTGAAGCACTCCTGCATGTTGCTGAGACTGAAGAAGTAGTCCGAATACTTGAGACGGATGTCAGGATCCTTGTCCATCCATCCCTTGATGATGTCCATCTGCCTGCCGCGGATGGCGTTGTTCACCGGATGTCTCAACGTCTCCTTGAAATCGGTCTCGAATGAGCTGCAGTAGCGGTTGGTGCTTCCTGGATAGCCGATGATCATGGTGTAGTCGCCGGCCTTGTATCCGTCAAGAGAGATGTTCAGCTTGCGGACGGGCTTCATCGGCACATTGTCCTTCGAATATTCGGCAGGGGAGCCGTCAGGAGCGGTATAGACACGATAAAGGGCGAAGTCGCATTTGTGCTGAGGCCATTCCCAGTTGTCGATGTCGCCGCCGAATGCCGCTGAAGATACAGGCGGCGCCGCCACAAGGCGCACGTCCTTATAGACTTCATAAAGTGCAAGATAGTATCTCGAACCTCGCCACATCGAAGAAAGCCAGGCCTCTAGTCCGGTCTCCTTGCTGTATTTCTGCTCCATCAGATGGCTCAGCCTGCGGAGTCCGGACGGCTTGCCTTCCGCTTCAAGCTCTTTCTGAAGCTTGAGGACTTCGTCGGTCACATCCAGCACGCGCTTCAGAAAGTAGACGCTCTTGCCGGTTATGTTGACTTCCTCGTCGGACCTCATCGCCCAGAATCCTTCTTCCAGATAATTATGCTCCGGAGTGCTCAGGCCGTGGACATCGCTGTATGCGCAATGGTGGTTGGTGATCAGAAGACCCTGGTCTGAAATGATGCTTCCGGTACATCCGAACTCCATCGACACCACGGCATCCGCTACCGACGATCCCGGTGCATCAGCATTATAGATCTCGCCCGCCGAAAGTTCAAGGCCTCTTTCCGCCATCTTCTTCTCCAGAGCGGCATCGATCGCATGGATCATCCACATTCCTTCATCCGCCTTCGCCATCTGTCCCGCTCCCGCCAGAATCCCGACGGTCAATATCACGAAATTCCTTAATTTCATAGTAATCATTTGATTATATATACGCCCAGCGACAGGCTGTTTTTAAAAACTAAATCCCTCCCACTCCTACGGAGCGGGCCCCTCCCGTTCACGAGGCCACGGGCGGCCACGGTTTTTAAAAACAGCCTGTCGCTGGTCATTTATTTATATTCAATAACCTTTCCAGGAGTTTTGAAGGAAATCTTCGCCCCTTCTTCACGTACGTCATCCGCCTTGTAAGTGATGGTCCATGTCTCCATGGTCATCAGCTCCCAAAGCCTGGCCTCTGTCATCGGATCGGCAAACCTGATCCTGATGCATGGCTGGA
This sequence comes from Bacteroidales bacterium, assembly GCA_017461285.1. The sequence goes on from JAFTYS010000004.1 coordinate 5,838, forward strand.
GGTCGTCGTTGAGGGTAAGGTATACTCCGATGACACCTTCATGCTTCGACAGATGGTTGCTCAGGTACGGCATGTTGCGCAGAATGATAGGTTTCTCGTAGTTCGAATCCACGATTTCATAGATGTACTGCTGCTTGTCGCCGGCCGCTTCGATCCTGCTCTTCCACTGTACGTTGAATGCCGAGAACATGCCCTTGATGAAGTCAGCGGTGCTGACCATCCTGAAGCCGTCCTCCAGCTCAACGAATTCATAGTCGACCTCAATCTCATTTACACCGCCGCCATGAACCGGCATCTGGAGAACATCCATCTCCACGATGTCCTCGAACCACTCTTCCGAAAGGTCCTCAGACGGGTCCATGAATACGCGGATGATGAGAGGACAGGCGAACTCGCTCTCAAGACCGTATATCTTCTTTCCGCTGAGCCTCATCTGCATGCCGAGGTAGTTGATGTCCATCTTGTCATACATCTTTTCGGTGCGGATGGTCACAACCTTGAGGGAATCAACAGCCTTGTGGTCAGGAGTGGCGACCCTGAACTTGGTAGGCTGGTAGATGGCCTCCTGTATCTTTTCCTCCGATGTCTTTGAAGGGTCGTAAAGGATGTCAGCAGAATGCCTGTTCACATATGTCTTCACACCATGAACTCCGGGAACCTTTTCCAGCTTCGCCTTGAAGGTCATCGAGCTTCCGTAGCACTTCACGGAGCGGAGTCCTTCGATGGTGACGGTCTGCAATGTCGAAGGATCCACAAGCTGGGTTACAGTGCCGTCTTCCGCCACTGTCTCGATGCCCCACTTCATGTCGATGGTAGGGAGCTCGAACTTTCCGCCTGCCCACATTCCGAATGCGACCAGAACTACGGTCAAAACTGCAGGAACATACTTCCAGCACTTCGCCTGTTTCTTGCGGCAGACTCCGATCTTAAGGGCTCCGGTCGTACATGCTGCCGTACATTCTCCGCAGAGGGTGCAGTCCACAGACTCTACTCTGCCGTTCTGGGCAGACCTGATGTCGATATGGTACGGACATTTCTTTTCGCAAAGACCGCAGTTGTTGCAGACGGCATTATCCTTCATCACATAGAGGATCTGCATCTTAGGCTTCGCATGGAATACTTCGAGAATGTATCCGAGTATGCAGAAGGCTCCCAGAAGCACTGCCCACGGAATGTCTGCTCCGAGCACGTCAGCGACATAATATGCTCCGAAAAGCACGCCTATCCATACCCAGAACTTCAGCGAATTCGAGATCGCCCCGAGCGGACAGAGGTAGCGGCACCAGAACATGTCGATCAGGAAGCTTCCCAGAACGACGAGGCTGACAGTCACTATCGACATCCAGAGGGTTATCTCTCCCTTGAATCCGGTAGCGACAGCGTAGTAAGGGTCGAGGTTCTTGCAGAACAGCTCGCTTGCCTGTACCGTCATATAGAATATCCAGAACACAAGGGCATATTTCACTATACGGAGGACCTTGTCAAGCACAGATCCGTTACGTACCTTGATTCCTTTGATCTTAAGAGCCCTGCGTGCCTTGCCTAGAAGGTCCTGGACCGTACCCACCGGACAGATGTATGCGCAGAAAAGCTTGCTGAAGAGCACCACTGCGGCTACAAGGGCGATGCCCATCATCACCTGGAGCGACGACATGCTGCATGGAAGGGAACCCTGCGCCAGATATGTAGCGAGGGCCTGAAGGCCTCCGAGAGGACAGTATGCCTCCGGATCGGCCGCTTCCTTTGACGGAATCAGTCCTGTCAGGAACAGGACGAGAGCCGCAAGCACTCCCCATTGGAGGAGATACTTGGGCCAGTTGTTTCTTATCATTGACTTTTTAGCCATAATCTATTGTTATAGATCCCCGATCAGGTCGGGGACGACGTTACTTGACTTCTATCGTCTTGCCATGTTTTTCAGCTACGACTGCCTTCCAGGTTTCAGTATATCCCGGCTGTGATATCTTTGCAGGGATGCAGTCGGTATGTTCGTTTGTCACGAATGTTCCGTCCTCGTTCTGCGCCTTCACGTTGCCGTCGATGTACTTGACGAGAAGGAGCTGCTCGAGAGCGACCCATTTGTCGAATATCTTCTGTGCATTCTCTACAGAAAACTCTGTCAGATATGTGCGCACAGCTGCGTATGGGTCCACAGTCTTACGTGCCTTGTCGTTGCGGCGGATCTGTCTGCGCGGCTTCTTGTCGGCAGCCTTGTAGATTTCGAGCGCCTCTGCGTCAGCGGCTGCAACAGCCTCCATCATCCCGTTCTCCCATGCGTCGATCTCTGCGTCAACGGTCGGGAACATGATGTTGTATGCCTTGTAGCATGCGTTTGCGACGCGGTTGGTCATCCAGAATGCGGATGTAGGTGAATATGTTATCATGTTTCCGTTACCTACGCGGAAGCATTCAGGAATTTCATATGTCGAAGTGTAGATAGGGGTGAGATATGATGTCGCTGCATCGTCGCATCCGAACCAGTTCACGCCTCCGATCTCGTCAGGAAGCCATCCTCTTGACTGTCCCACGAACCAGAAACCTGTCTGCTGGGTCGCTATCGCCCTTTCGTTGACGTATTCCTTTCCGTCCACTTCGAATCCCATAGGCCTCCAGCGGTATGGAAGGGCGTTTCCGCCTGCTCCGATGTCCTGGGTCATGTCCATAGGAGTGCCTTCATAGTGGTCGCGCATCACGTCAGCGACGTTCTTTACGCTGATCTTGCGAGACGGCTTCACGAAGAGAGGGAACCTCTTGGTCTTGTCCCAGCCCATCGCGTAGTCGATATAGTCGTATGCATCCTTGGTAACCACGTTTCCGTTCTCGTCTTCGAAGGTGAACTTGCCGTCGCAGAGGATGTTGAATGCGGCCCATGCGCGGGCTTCGCAGCCTCTCATGCCGCTGAAATCGAGCGGAGCATATGCGTCGCAGAAGCTGAATTCCTTGTCCTCACCGCTGAAGTAGCCCTTCTCGCGTGCGAATGTGATCACGTCAGGGGCGTACATGCAGTTCTCAGGGTCATCGAGTGGGAAGGTGCTGATGCGGGCCTGGTTTGCATGGGCGCAGATGTATCCGTCAGGCACGCGGCGTGCCACCCATACTATGCCCTTGTTGTCCGGACCCTTTCCGATCAGGTCCATGACCCATACTTCCTCTGTGTCTGCGATCGAGAACGATTCACCGCTCGAGTAGTATCCGTATGTGTTCGCAAGGTCCACGACCACCTTGATTGCTTCGCGTGCGGTCTTCGCTCTTTCGAGGGCCACGTAGATGAGCGAGCCGTAGTCCATGATGCCTTTCGGATCCTCAAGCTCCGGACGTCCGCCGTATGTGGTCTCCGCGATTATGAGCTGATGCTCGTTCATGTTGCCGACCCTCTGGTATGTCCTTGCCACCTGAGGGATGTATCCGAGGAACTTGCCTGTGTCCCATTCGTTGATCTGGCGCATGTCGCCGCTTTTCCATACTCCGGCAGGAGCATAGTAAAGCTCGCCGTAGAGCTGGTGCGAATCCGCTGCGTATGAAACCATGTTGGAGCCGTCTGTGCTGGCACCTTTTGTCACGAGCACATTCGTGCAGGCATGGCTTTCAAAGCTGGCGAGGCCTGCGGCCGCCATGACCGAAAGGATGATTGCTGTAGAAAGTCTTCTCATTTTGTACTTTTATTATAATTAATTACTTTTGTGTCGTTTTTTGCGATATTATGCAAAACTATAAAAATTTTCGCTAGTTATGAAATTGAAATCGATTGTTCTGCTATCTTTTGCGCTTCTGGCGTCAATGGTTTCTGGCGTGAAGGCTTCAGCCCAGCAGAATCAGGGTCCCGATATCTACGAGCAGGTGCAGGCCGAGACAGACAGGCTCCAGAGGGTGCTAGACCTGGAAGACTGGCAGGCCTTCTACGTGGACTCCACACTGACGCATGACTTTACCGCGATGATGGCCGAATACGAGAAGCTTCAGGGCTCGAAGGTGACGAATACGTCCATGTATCAGGCGGTCCAGGACAAATGGATGGACCAGATCGACGCGACATACAGGAAGATATTCACTGACGACCAGTGGAAGGCATATCTTAAGGCAGGTGCAGGCAGGCTGATCAAGGCGCGCGAAAAGCGCAAGGCCAAGGCTGCAGGAAATTAATGTTGTCATTCCCGGCCCGACCGGGAATCTAAAAAAGGATTATGGATTTTTTAGAAGTAATAGAGAAAAGGCATAGTGTCAGGAAATATTCCGACAGGCCTGTGGAAAAGGAAGTGCTGGATGCGATAGTGAAGGTCGCCCAGACAGCTCCTTCTTCAAGAAACAGCAGGAGTTCCGCATTCATGATCGTTGAGGACCACGACACTCTTGAGGCCCTTTCGCAGATGCGTGACTATGGTTCTGGCCTTCTTGCCGGCGCCCAGGCTGCCATCGTAGTGATGGGTGACGAGACAAAGACCGACCTCTGGGTGGACAACTGCGCGATTTCAGCGACATTCATCCAGCTGGCGGTTACGGCGATGGACCTGGTGAGCTGCTGGGTACACTGCAACGGGCGTCCGCGTCTGAAGGACGAGCCGGACGGAGCAAAGGCAGAGGACTATGTAGCCGGGCTTCTCGGCATCAAGGAAGGCCTCAGGCCATACTGCGTGATCGCCATCGGCTATCCTGTGGAATCTTAACGATAGAAATTATAAAGTGAATTAAATATGAGAGAACGTATTGAAGCCCTTATGGCTGAAATAGAGGCCCTGTCGTGCAAGACAGAGCAGGAGATAGAAGAGGCGCGTGTGCGCCTTCTTGGAAAGAAGGGTTCCGTGACTGCCCTTTTCGAAGAGTTCAGGATAGTGGCTCCGGAGCTCAAGAGGGAGTACGGACAGAAGCTGAACGTACTTAAGAATGCAGCTGCCGCAAAGATAGAGGCGCTCAGAGAGGCTGCGGCCGAGGCTCCTGCCTCAGGCCCGGCAGCATTCGACTATACAATGCCAGGTGACCCTGTATCCCTCGGTTCGCGCCATCCGGTGTCGATAGCACGCGAGGAGATCGTGAGCATCTTCCGCAAGTTCGGATATGATGTGGCTGAAGGTCCTGAAGTCGAGGACGACTGGCATGTATTCGAGGCGTTGAACTTCCCGCCTGAGCACCCTGCCCGCGAAATGCAGGACACGTTCTTCATCAAGGACAGCGACAATCCTGTGCTCCTCCGTACCCATACTTCATCAGTGCAGGTACGTGCCATGGAGAAGATGCCGCTTCCTATCCGTATCGTATGCCCGGGCCGTGTGTTCCGAAACGAGGCTATCTCAGCCCGTGCACACTGCATCTTCCATCAGGTCGAAGGTCTTTACATCGATGAGAACGTGACCTTCGCCGACATGAAACAGGCCATCCTCCTGTTCGCCCGCGAGATGTTCGGAGCGCAGACGGAGATCCGCATGCGTCCTTCGTACTTCCCGTTCACAGAGCCTTCGGCAGAGGTGGACGTAAGCTGCAACATCTGCGGCGGAAAAGGCTGCAACATCTGTAAGGGAACCGGCTGGCTCGAGATCATGGGCTGCGGCATGGTGGATCCGAATGTCCTCGAAGCTTCCGGCATCGACAGCAGGAAGTACAGCGGCTTCGCCTTCGGAATGGGTGTGGAGCGTATCGCCATGCTCAAGTGGCAGGTTCGCGACCTCCGCAACTATTTCGAGAACGACCTCCGCTTCCTCAAGGAGTTCGAAACTTCTCTTTAGAACATTATATTGAATGCGACTGCTTTTCATCACAGATTTTACCGAGCAGTTTGCTTACAGGTTTCTGCGTGGCATCTTGAACTACTCACGAAGTACTGAACAGTGGGTGGTCTGCAAGATGCCGCCTGCATATAAGCGCCAGCTTGGCCTGGAAGAAGTGGTTGCATGGGCAAAGGAATGGCGTGCGGATGTCGTCATCGCCCAGTTCGATCCTGATGACGATGTGACGCTTTTCCGCAAGAACGGGATTGTCGCGCTTGCCCAGGACTATATCGTCAAGTTCGATTCCATTCCCAATATCACCGGTGATTATACCTTGACCGGAACCATGGCGGCCGATTATTTCCTTTCCAAGGGTTTCAAGAACTTCGGATTCTTCGGATATAACGGAGTGTGCTGGTCTGATGAACGTTGCGACGCTTTCCGGCATAGGGTGGAGAAGTCCGTGGGCAAGGAGAATTTCTATATGTACGACAGGCAGAATATCGACAACATGTGGTATTACGATCAGTCGATACTTTCCGATTGGCTCCAGAGCCTGCCTAAACCTATCGCCATAATGGCTTGTGATGACAATCAGGGAAACATCCTCCTCCAGGCCTGCGAATTCTGCGGTCTCCATGTGCCTTTCGATGTCGCGATCATCGGGGTCGACAACGATGAGATCCTTTGCAACATGTCCGATCCGACGATGTCTACGATAAACGTCGACATCGAACGTGGTGGCTCCGACACTGCCGCCATGGTGGACAGGATGGTCAAGGATCCTTCTTATATGGGAGAAGACATAGTCCTTAAGCCTCTTGGAGTGATAGAGCGTCTCTCTTCTTCTGTGTTTGCGACAAACGACAAGGAAGTCCTCGCCGCCCTCAGGTTCATTCATGCGAATGTGGATTCAAAGATTCAGGTTACTGATGTCTTGAAGAATGTACCTGTTTCCCGCCGTCTGCTTGAACAGAGGTTCAAGAACATGACCGGCATGACCATATATAATTATATTTCGGTGATGAGGATGGAGCGTTTTGCACAGCTTCTGATATCTTCCAATGACCCAATATCCGATATCGCTGCAAGGCTTGATGAATTCGATACCAAGGGTATCTCCCGCCGTTTCAAGGAGTTAAAGGGATGCACCCCTTCAGAATTCAGAAAGAAACATTTGCGCAAATTGCGAAAATAAACACGCAAATTTCCCCTATTGTCGCTTATATGACGGATTATATTTGCAAAAGTAACACTAAAGCAAACTGATCCGTCCATGAAAAGGATTGTTATTTCTGTAGCATCCGTGCTGTTCTGTACAGTTCTGATGTCTCTGGCATGTTCATGTAAGGAAGATGAGCATGGTTTTGTCGTTCCTACGCCTGATCCGGACAAGGAACAGGAAAAGGAGGAGAATGGCGGTGATCAGGGAGGTGAAAATCAGAGTCCCGAGGTCGCTTCTTTGTGCAATCCCGAAGATCTGGGACAGACTCCTATGATCATTGCGTACTATACCGAGAATTCTTCATCTCTTCCGGATCCTTCATGTCTTACCCATATAAATTATGCCCACGGCCGCTTTGTCGACAAGGAGACCGGTGACGGCGGTATCTGGATAGAGAAGCCGGAGCTCATGCAGAAGGTCATTGCCCTCAAGGAGAAGAAGCCGACCCTGAAGGTCCTCCTTATGATAGGCGGATGGGGCGACAAGGCCGACGGATTCAGCCAGATGGCCCGTGATCCGAGAAAGCGTACCCTGTTCTGCCAGTCATGCAAGGAGCATATAGACAATTATGGTCTTGACGGAATCGACATCGACTGGGAATATCCTACTGCAGGACCTTCCGAGAACGGAAAGCATCCTGATGACACAAAGAACTTCAATCTGCTTCTGAAGGAGCTTCGCGAGACTATAGGAAATACGAAGATCATCTCATACGCATCTTCTTCGAACGCAAAATACGTGGACTGGAAGACAGCCATGCTCTATATGGATTATGTAAACGTAATGACATATGACATGGGTGATCCTCCATATCATAATGCGCCTCTGTACTATTCGGCGGCAATTACAAAAAGCCGCAGCGCCGACCAGTCGGTCTCGCTGCATTTCGCCGGAGGCGTTCCTCTTGACAGGCAGGTCCTGGGAGTCCCTTTCTACGGACATGGAACCGCTCCGTATGACGATGACGTGAAATACAACAAGATGGACGAGATATTCTCATCAGACAAATATGCCGGAAAGAACATCAGGAAATGGGATGCCATAGCCAAGGTTCCTTATCTTGTCGATGAATCCGGCACTTTCCTGCTCGGATACGACGATCCGGAATCAGTAAGATACAAGGGAGAGTACGTGGTGCAGAAGAAGCTCCTTGGCGCCATGTTCTGGGAATACCGCCACGATGACTCCCAGGGCTCCCTCCGAAAGGCCTTATGCAAGGCCATTTACGGCAAGGAATCCACAACGGAATAAGACTACAAAACCAAACCACAATAATTCATAACACAAAACACAATGAAACAGAAACTAGTCCATTTAGCAGGAATCGCTGCCATGTGCTGTCTGTTCCTTTGTCTTCCGATGGGAAAAGCCTTTGCACAAGGCCGGACCATCGAAGGAAAGGTCATCGACAGTGCCGGACAGCCGATTATCGGTGCGGGCGTGACCATACCTGGTACGACCGTCGGAGTGGCTACAGATCTGGACGGTATGTTCAGAATCACATTGCCGGACGGGACTGCTGCTGTTACTGTTTCCGCTCTTGGATACACTTCCAAGGATGTGGAAATAGGCAAGAAGCAGAATCTTGTCATCGCTCTTGAGGATGAAGCTGAGTCCCTTGATGCGACGGTGGTGGTGGCTTATGGCACACAGTCCAAGGCGACTGTGACCGGAGCCCTGTCTTCCATTGATTCGAAGGAACTCGTGAAGGCCCCTGTAGCAGACATCTCCAATGTCCTTTCAGGACAGCTTCCGGGTGTGACGACCGTCCAGATTTCAGGTAAGCCTGGAGATGACTACGCAGATATCTATGTGCGTGGTGTGAGTTCGCTTTCAGACGGAGCTTCAGCTCCTCTCATCCTTGTGGATGGAATCGAGCGCCCTCTGAACACAATCGACCCTAACGAGATCGAGAGCCTCTCGATCCTCAAGGATGCGGCATCGACAGCGGTATTCGGCGTGCGTGGTGCGAACGGAGTAATCCTCGTCACCACAAAGCGCGGTGATGCCGGAAAGCCGAAGATCTCTGTGAGCAGCATTACCGGTGTGCAGCAGCCGCTTTCATTCCTTACACAGGTGAGCAGCTACGAGTTTGCCAAGTTCTGGAACCTCAAGCAGCAGAATGACGGCGTGACCGACCCTAAGGCATATTACGCTCCTGAAGCCGTTGAGGCGTATCGTACAGGCTCTGACCCTCTCGTATTCCCTAACACCAATTGGAAAGAGATTCTTTATCGCAAGGCATTCCTTCAGACAAAGAACAACATCAACATTTCCGGAGGTTCTGATAAGGTGCGTTACTTCGTATCGATGGGTTATATGTTCCAGGACGGTATCCTGAAGCAGATGCCGGGCCTCTCATATGACAACAACTTCTCGTACAACCGTTATAACTACCGTGCCAACCTTGACTTCAAGCTCACAGAGACTACTGATATGAAACTCAACATCAGCGGCGTGGTGGGTAAGACATACGAGCCTATGGAAGATGACGGCATCGACGATAACGTGTGGATCTTCACGACCCTGTGGGTGACTCCAAATGCCAGCCCAGGTATGGTGAACGGTATTCCTCTTACATACGTAGGTGAAGGTCCGACTCCTCCTACAACCCGTCGAAGCGGTTATATGACCTATTACAATATGGGTTATGAAGAGAAGTATAATACCGCGCTTAACCTCGATCTTGCAATCACGCAAAGACTGGATTTCATTACAGAAGGTCTCAGTGTCGGTGTAAAAGGCGGTTATGATACCAATATGTATATAAGGAAGCAGCATAAAGGTTCCGATGCTCTTGAGCAGAGAATCAACTATAAGTCATTCCAGGAAGGTGACGGTCTTATAATCAGCGACCCTGACTTCGACAAGACTTATGTGTTCAAGCCAAGCGGAACAATGGCCCCTCTTTCATACAGCGAGTCCACAAGTGCAGACAGAAGCTGGTACCTCGAGGCACGAGCTGATTACAGCAGAAAGTTTGCCGGCAAGCATGCCGTGTCAGGCCTTCTTCTCTATAACCAGACCAGAGACTACTATCCGTCTAAGTATTCATACCTTCCTAGAGGTTATGTGGGATTCGTGGGACGTGCGACATATGGCTACGATGACAAATACCTTATCGACGTCAGCGCCGGATACAACGGTTCAGAAAACTTCGCTCCAGGCAAGACACGTTACGGTCTCTTCCCTTCAGTATCCCTCGGATGGGTCGTTTCTGAAGAGAAATTCATGAACAAGGTATCATGGCTCGATTATCTGAAGATTCGTGCTTCAGTGGGTAAGGTAGGTAATGACCTCGGTACATCGACCCGCTTCATGTATATGAACAGCGTGTGGGATGAGGCAGGATCATACAGCTTCGGAGTCAACAACCCTAACGGCCTTCCTTATTATACTACCGGAACTCCAGGCAACCTGGGTGTCACATGGGAGACGGCCCTCAAGTACAATGTGGGTCTCGACTTTGATCTGTTCAACAGCAGGCTCCACTTTTCCGGCGACCTCTTCAAGGAGCACAGGACAGGTATCCTCATCTCTCCAAATTCTACTCCTGGAATCATCGCGACATCTCTTCCTAACATGAACATCGGTATCGTGGACAATCAGGGTTATGAGCTTGCCCTCGGATGGAAGGACAATATCGGCGAATTCAGATATGACATCGATGCGAACGTGACATTCGCACGAAACGAGATCGTCTATATGGATGAGGTGAAGAGCGAGTTCGACTATCAGAACCAGACCGGCGGATCCACAGGCCGTAACAGAGGCCTTTACAAGTTTATCCGTCTTTATGGATATGACGACTTCTATACTGATGAGAACGGTGTTCAGAGACTGAATCCGGACCTTCCTCAGCCAAGCGCAACCGTATATCCGGGCGACTGTATGTATGCTGACCTCAACGGTGACAACGTAGTGGACGGAAACGATACCATGGTATACGGATTTGCTGACAGACCTGAGTACATGTTCGGTTCGAACTGGAAATTCTCTTGGAAAGGATTCAACCTCAATCTCAACTGGATCGCAGCTACACATGTAGACAAGATGCTTGAGGTCGAGTACCGTATCCCTTTCACAAACTCAGGAAACCGAGGTCTTCTTGACTATTTCTACAGGGACTGCTGGACAACTGAGAATCCGAACGGAACCCTTCCGCGTGCAGCGGAAAAGTCTGAGGCATGGAACTCGTCCCCTTCAACCCTCTGGCTCCGCGATGCTTCGTACATCCGACTCAAGAGCGCCCAGTTCGGATATACGTTCGGACGCAACAAGTTCTTCGACCGTCTTGGCATCAACAGCCTCAATGTCAGCTTTACAGGATATAACCTCCTGACATTCACGAACCTGACATTCCAGGACCCGGAGACTGTGTCAAACAACGACGGTGTATATCCATTGGTCAAGACTTACAATCTTTCTCTTAACATCAACTTCTAATCCGGTCTGATATGAAAACAGTAAGATATATATTTATAGCAGTCCTTTTGGGAGTCGTGACGGCTTCTTGCGAAAGCCTCAAGCTAGGAGATGCAGGACTCAGCAGCGCACCGGAAACATCAGGAGCTACAATCGAAACTCTCTTTGCAACTAAGAAGGATGCAGACAAGGTGCTTGTCACAGCATATGCCAATCTTCCATACGGCATTACAAGCTCCTTTGATTCAAAGATGGGAGGAAATGTGCTTGAGTGCATTACCGACCATGCTCACAGTAACCGTACATTCGGTTCTGACGGTCCGAGGAATCTCTATTATACAGGTTCACTGGGATCCAATATTTCATCAAGCTACGCAGGATCGGAGGCATACCGTTTCGCTTCTGAAAAGGATTACACAGCAATCCGCTATGCCTGGATATTCATCGAGAATGCAGACAGGATTCCTGATGCGACACCGGCAGAAATCGCAAAGATGAAGGCGGAGGCCAAGATGTGCATCGCCATCGCATATGCCAATATGTTCCGTTATGTAGGCGGTGTTCCTATTCTCGACCACTCTGTATCAACAACAGAGGAAATGGTCTATCCGAGAAACACTTTTGCAGAAACGGTCGATTATATCGTTCAGCTCTGCGATGAGGCAAAGGCAGACCTTCCTTGGACAAATGCCGATCCGAACAATGACGGACGCATGACTGCTGCCGCTGCCCTCGGTCTGAAGCTTCGCGTTCTCTGCTTTGCTGCCAGCCCGACATTTAATTCGGCCACTCCTTGGCATTCAGGTGCGAACGAGTACCACTGCTACGGAAACTACGATGCTGCCCGCTGGAAGAGAGCCAAGGATGCAGCTGACGAGTTCATGACCGAGCTTGCAAAGAACGGACATTATGCAATGGTACAGGCTGCAGAGGCCACTCCTAAGGCCTATCGTCTTGCCTACCGCAAAGGATACTATGAGCGCGGTACCACCGAGCAGATCATTTCAATCAGAAAGGATTATGACTCAGACTATCACGACGACTGGATCGAGAAGGGAGAATATGTATGTCCGACCCTCAACTGGGTGAACAGGTACGGATGGGCAGACGGTTCGGATTTCCCTGAAGATTTTGACTGGGAAAACCCTTCTGCATCTCCGTTCTTCTCTCCGAGCGGTTCATGCATTACCGGCACAGAGACCCGCGACCCTCGTCTTTATGAGAACATCGCGGTTCCCGGCGACTACTGGTACAATGAAATTCTTGCCCGCGTGCACACGAATCATCCGAACTATCGTGCAGATGGTTCAGGCTTCCTTGCGATGAAGTATATCCTTCAGAAGGAGTCTGACCGTGAGAACGTTCCTCCTCATTGGTCAATGATGCGTTTCCCTGAGATCCTTCTCAATGCAGCCGAGGCATACAACGAGTATGACGGCACTCCGTCAGCACAGGCTTATGAGTGGGTAAACAGCGTGAGAGCGCGTGTAGGCCTTTCGCCGCTGGCTGAGGGCATGACCCAGGCACAGTTCCGTGAGGCCCTTCTCCGTGAGCGTGAGTGTGAGTTCGGCTTTGAGGAATTCCGTTGGTTCGATATGGTCCGCTACGGCCTTCAGGACGACTTCAAGAAACCGCTTTACGGTCTCTATTCTGAAGGTGTAGGAGGAAGACCGGAAAGTCCTGATTCATTCACATATTCTAAATATCAGCTTCCTTCAAGGTCCTGGGAGACGTCATGGGATACAAAGTGGTACTTCTCTCCGATCCCGGTAACTGAAGTGAACAAGGATTATGGAATGACACAGAATCCGGGATGGTAATATTTAAAGATACCAGATGATGAAAAGAATAAGCAAATACATTATACTTCCTCTTCTGCTGGCAGGCGTGACAGTTTCCGCCCAGGAATCTGTCGAACTCTCGCAGGTGGATTCCATTGTGATTGCAAATCCTTTCAAGGTGCAGGCAAATGGAAACATCATGCGTGATGCGACTGTCTTTCAGCAGAGTCCGGAAGTCGATATAGCGAAGGCCCTTTACGGCCAGTTCTCCGGTCTCCTTGTCGAGCAGGGTACCGGACGAAGCGAAATCAACCAGTCGTCTCTTGAGCTGCGCGGCCATGCTCCGCTCGTGCTCATCGACGGTTATCCTCGTGAACTCTCGGATATAACTTCTGTAGAGATAGAATCCATCACCGTCCTCAAGGATGCGGTTTCAGCAGCCATTTATGGTGTCAAAGGAGGTAACGGAGTGATAATGATCACAACGAAAAGAGGTCAGGCGACTCCTCTCCAGGTTTCTGCCAAGTATCAGTTCGGACTCAGTACTGCGTTCCGTGCACCTGATTTCTCATCTTCATATACATATGCTCTCAAGGTCAACGAGGCGCGCACTCTTGACGGCCTTGCCCCTATGTACAACAATGATGCATTCACATATTTTGCAAACGGAGAAAGACCGTATGCATATCCTGATGTGGATTGGATGAGCAAGATATATCGCAAGCACGGCGACAATCACCGTGCCCAGCTCACATTCACAGGCGGCAACAGGAACTTCCGCTATTTTGCGGCTGTCGATTACATGAAGGACAACTCTCTTTACGTGAAGCCTTCATCTGACGACCGCTACAATGCAAACACCTATGACAACCGCCTCGGCATCAGGGCAAATGTAGATGTGAACGTAACTGAATCGACTTCAATGAAGCTTGGCGTGATGGCCCGCCTCTCTGAATTCAACCGTCCGTATTGGGAGAACATCAGCGGCGATTCGATCGAAGAGACCCTGTACAAGACTCCTGCTGCCGCTTTCCCTGTAAAGCATATTGACGGCACATACGGTGGTTCGAGACTTTATGGCGCAAACAACCCTGTGGCCCTTCATCAGGATTCGGGTAATCATCTTTACTCCGAGACAAGAGTGCTTGCAGACATGGTTCTCCGCCAGGATCTTGGAATGTTCGTCAAGGGTCTCTCTGCAGATGCGAGCGTCGCTTTCGACTACACCGGCGAGATGACAGAGACTTCATACAAGACCTATCGATATGGAGAGTCTGTAAACCCTGTCCCTGGCAGCGCACTCACATATTATGGCACAGATTCGAAGACTATGAGCTACAGCCATTATTTCCATAGTCTCGGAATGCGTTCGGAACTCCAGGCACGTCTCAACTGGGAACGTGACTTCGGCAAGCATCATATCGATGTGCACGCAGCATACAGGCAGCGTTCATATATCTTCAACCAGCGCAACGCTTCTTCAAAGACACAGGAAATCCTCGGTACAGCAAGCTACAGCTGGAATGACAGGCTCTTTGCAGACCTTGCGGTAAACTGGTCCGGATCGGCATATCTTCCGGCTGGTCAGAGGTTCAATCTCTATCCTGCCCTCAGCGTTGCCTATGTGATTTCAAAGGAACCATATGTAAAGGCATACGGTTCGATCGGTATGTCCGGATATGACGGAAGCATGGACCACGAGCTCTTCCTCCAGACATACGGAAGTTCGAATGCCAGCGGATACCGCTTCGGAGAAAACGCCAACAGCTATTCAGGACGTGCCGAGGGTGATATCCCTGCAACGGTACTGGATCCGGAGAAGTCTTCAAGGGCCACCCTCGGATTCGACATGGCTTTCTTCAGGAACAGACTCTCGTTCAATGCGGAGGCTTTTGCTGAAAGACGTACCAACATCCTCATATCTCCATCCAACATCTCCGGCGTCATCGGTATCGGAGTCATGGACCAGAGCATGGGTGAGAACAGGTACAAGGGTCTTGACCTTTCGCTTGCATGGAACGACAAGGCTGGCGACTTCTCTTATGGAGCATATGCAAACGGAGGATGGCTTCTTACTGAAGTCGTGAACGACGGACAGGCATACCAGCGTTACGACTATCTCTATCATGCAGGCAATCCTATCGGACAGCGCTACGGACTTGAGGTCATCGGCATTTTCCAGAACCAGTACGAGATCAACAACAGCCCTAAGCAGACATTCAGCGATGTCCGTCCTGGCGACCTCAAGTACAAGGACCAGAACGGAGACGGCGTAGTGAATGATGAGGATGTCGTGAAGATGTTCGGTTCGACCACTCCTCTCTTCCAGTTCGGATTCGGACTTCATGCAGGATGGAAGGGACTCAAGGTGTATGCTGATTTCCAGGGCGTTACAGGTGTCACAGTGAATCTTCTTGATTCGCCGCTCTACCAGCCTCTCGTGAACAACGGAACCATCTCTAACAACTTCCTTGCACGCGAGGTTACATGGACTCCTGAAACAGCGGCTTCCGCTACGATGCCTAGACTTACCACTCTTGAGAACGCGAACAACTACCGCAAGAACTCGCTCTGGTACAGGGACGGATCGTTCATCAAGCTTCGTAATCTTGGAGTGTCATACACTATTCCTAAGAAGGTTGCCCGCTTCTCAGACATAACAGTGTCTCTGAACGGCACGAACCTCTTCAGCCTTGATAATATCAAGTTTGCGGATCCGGAACAGCTTGAAGCTGCTTATCCGTCGACAAGGGTATTCTGGGCAGGCCTTAAGTTCAACTTCTAAATCAAGGCATGAACGAAATGAAAAAGTTTATTTACATAATGATGGCAGCCGTCCTTGCATTTCAGGGTTGTAACATGCTTGACTTTGATGAGACAAGCGGTGTATACGACAGGGATGACATGTATGAGACATACAGCTATGCTCAGAGGATGCTGACCAATATCTACAGCTATATGCCGCAGGATTTCGGAACCATCGGTGATGCTATGCGTGACTGCGGATCGGACGATGCCGAATTCGGTGATCCTGAAGGTTCGGTACAGGGATTCAATAACGGCAACTGGTCTGCCATTTCCACTATAGACGACAGCTGGGAGCTGTATAACGCGATCCGTTGCGTGAGCGAATTCCTGGAGTCTATGGAGAAGGTGGATTTCTCCAAGTACTATTATGATTCAAAGTACGAGGATCAGATGGAGCAGGTTGCGACCTTCACTTATCAGGCAAGAGTCCTTCGTGCATTCTATCTTTTTGAACTGGCACGCCGTTACGGCGATATTCCTGTTCCGATGAAGATGCTCTCGATAGAGGAGGCGAATTCTATCGAGAAGACACCGTTCGACCAGGTGGTCGAGTTCATCGTGTCGGAGTGTGATGAATGTGCAGCCAAGCTTCCTGAAACATACATCGGCATGCTCGACGATGAGTACGGCCGTGTTACAAAGGGCTTTGCAATGGCTGTCAAGTCAAAGACCCTCCTTTATGCTGCCAGCAAGCTTCACAATCCGGATGGCGACGTCCAGAAGTGGAAGAGAGCCGCACAGGCTGCTCTTGACATCATCAACCTCGGCATATACGTGCTTGATTCAGGTGACAAGGTGAACACTACCGCTTCTCCTGAGAACGTTCTTGTCAGGATGAATTCCGAAAGCGACAGCTTCGAGCTCTATAACTTCCCGGTAAGGTTTACAGAAGGACAGCGTACATATATGTCCGGAACATACCCTACCCAGAACCTCGTCGATGCATTCCAGACCATCAACGGCTATGATGTGACCCTCACAGCCAACGGATGGGAGTCAGATGACCCTGCATTCGATGCATCACGTCCGTATGACAACCGTGACCCTCGCTTCGCAAGGACAATCCTCGCAAACGGCATGGCTTTCAAGGGAACTGAGATCGAGACATTCGTAGGTGGCGCTGATTATTCAGCAACACGTTCAGATCTCGGAACCGTTACAGGATACTACCTCAGGAAGTATGTGAACGAAGCTACAAGCTTCACTCCTGAAGCAGAGGCGGAATACAAGCACCATTGGGTGATATACCGTTATGCGGAGACCCTCCTAACTTACGCAGAGGCAGCAAACGAGTATTTCAAGAATCCTTCATCTACGGATTCGGAGCTTACGATGTCTGCCCTTGAGGCCATCAATCAGGTTCGTGCAAATGCGCAGATGCCTGCAGTGACAGCTGACAATTATGATGCATTCACAGAAGCCGTACGCAGAGAATGGCGTGTAGAGTTCGCATTCGAAGACCATAGGTTCTGGGATGTGCGCCGCTGGGGTATCGGAGCGGCTACACAGACACAGGTCGACGGCGTGAGCATAGTCAGGACAACAAGCGGTTTCGACTACACACGCACATCAGTCGAGAAACGTACATGGACAGACAGGATGAACCTGTATCCGATCCCGCAGGAGGAAATTTTCTGCAACCCAAATCTCAACCCACAGAATACCGGATGGTAATAACCACATAGAATATTAATAATTAAAGCAATAACATTATGAAAACAACAACATTCCTTAAGAGTTTGACACTTGCAGCCGCTGCATTCTTCTTCGGCGCTTGCCAGCAGTATTATATCGAGACACAGCCGGAGGTTGCTGTCAAGATGGACACAGATGTCCGCGAGGCATATACCATCTCTGGAACTAATCCGCAGCCTGCTACCTTCAGCATCGCATCGACTACTCCTTGGGAAATCACAGGATATGAGTCTGCAGAGTGGCTTAGCGTAAAGCCGGCTTCCAGCGCTTTGTCAAGCCTTTCGACCGATGTTACTCTCACAGCTGTTCCTAATGATACTTATGAGGATCGTTCAGTAACCCTTACTCTCAAGGGAGAAGGAATCGAGAAGGTCTGGACAGTAGTTGTTACCCAATCAATGAAGAGCAAACTTTATGTACAGCCTATAGGCGAGGCTTTTGTGGCTGATGTAAGTTCACGTACATTTACAATCGAGACAAACCTTGCTTGGGAAGTGCGTTCTGCTGACTCATGGCTTACATTCGACAAGACCAGCGGAACAGGTACAGGTGCTGTCGAGACTGTTACTGCAACCGCCTCTATCAATCCAGGTGTAGAAAGAACTACCACAGTGATAGTTACAGCCGGTAATGAGACTAAGACTTTTGAGGTAAGCCAGAAGGGTATCACGCTTGAATTCCTTCCTGTAGAGTCTGCGGTTCTGAATTATGCCGGTGGTGAGCTTGTTCTTGATGTCGATGCTTCAATCGGATGGAATGTCCAGTCAAAGGCAGATTGGGTTACAGTGGAGAAAATAAATGACACTCAGGTCAAAGTAACAGCTGTCGCTAACAATAAGTTTGCTGAAAGAAAGACTTTAGTGACTTTGGTTCCGGAAGCTTCAGGTCTTGACCTCAAGGATGAGATAGAGCTGACTCAGGATGTAGCTTTCGAACTTGAAGGTTGTGAGGTTCTTGAGGACGGTTCTGTCAAGCTTGACGGTGCAGCAGGTTCGAGAGTAAACATCAAGGATGGCCTCCGTTATTTCAAAGCTGTTCTCAATGTGAAGGAAATCAGCTTCGGTGAGAAGGGTCAGTTCTGGTTCTTCAGTGAGACAGACGGCGACTTCGGCAACTGGATGACAGTCGGCAAGTTCAGACTCCGTACAAACAACGGAAGCGTATCCAACTATGACAACACCTACTATGATGACGACATGTCAGTCGAGTTCCTCAATACAATGGCGACTTACGAATTCACAGTGACTCCTGATGCTGAGACTGAAGGAAACGGTAAGTTCATCTTCACTGTAAATGATACTACAATCGAGTCTCACTCTTGGGCAAGTCCATTCGCAGGAACTGATGCAGCTTTCGAGTGGTATTTCGGATTCAACTCTTCAACATCTGACGGAACTTATTATGTGGTAGAGTCTTGCACCATTACTCCAATCGCTGAATAACGATAAATTCTTATGAAACGATATTTATTGACAATCTGTGCAGCCATAGCCCTGATTTCAGGGCTTGGAGGCTGCCAGGAAAAGGAAGAGGGGCCTATGAAGTGGGTCGACCTCCGTTATCGTGCGGAGGACAGCTACTCTCTTCCTTGGGAATCTCCTGAAGCATTCAGCTTCCTGGTGAAGTCCACCGATCCTTGGACTGTACGCAGCTACAATCCGGACTGGTGTACCATCACTCCTGCTGAAGGCGAAGGAAATCCTGCCATAGCTGATGCGGAAACTTATACTGTGTCTGTTCAGTATAAGGACAACGCCCAGCTTGATGACAGGGTGGATACTCTCGAGATCAAGAGTGATTATTGGGTCGGAAAGCTCATCACTGTATACCAGAAGGGTAATGCATATCTTGACGTGAAGGATGAGGAGCAGAATCTTGAGATTGCAAAGACCGGTGGTGAACTCACATTCACTGTAAAGGCAAATCAGGACTGGTCAGCCAAGGTCATCGAAGGCGGAGACTGGCTTTCTGTCAAGTCCGGTGCTACCGGTTCTCTTGACGGTTCTGTGTCTCTTACCGTAGGCGAGAACACAGGTGAGAAACGTTATGGTGCAGTCTCTGTCATTGACCGCCACGGTGAGGAGAGGGTAGTGGTAAAGGTTACCCAGGACGGTGTACAGCTAGACCCGGCTACCTTCGAGATACGCGCGGCATACAATCAGGGAGTCTATGAACTTGATGTCGTGTCAAATGCTTCCTGGAAGATAGAGAAGACCGATGACAAGGCCCAGTGGTTCACTATCGAGAATCCTGAAAACACCGGTGAAGCGACTGTCCGGATCGTCATGAATGACAATGGAGGAACATCAATCCGTAAGACATCCTTGAAGATCACTACAATTGCAGAACCTGGCGAGCCGGTAGTGACAAGAGAAATTGTCCTCAAGCAGGCATATCTCCAGGTACCTAAGCGTACGGTCTTCGATGATTCGGAGATGTCTTACTGGAGGCCGGACAAGGGTGTGAATCCGGTTTATCTTGGTGAGCAGGGAACTTATTTCGAAGCGACTACTTCAGGATCGGTCTATGCCCGTCTTTACAGAAGCGACATGCCTATGGGAACTCATACATACCGCTGGCATTCGTTCTCGCCTGAAGTCCGTGTGCGTCTGTGGTGGACGTTCGGCAACAACAATGAGATCAAGTACAATCTCAGAGCTGATGGCGACGGCAATGGCTATACCGAAATTTCCACATCTCCTTCCGGTCCTGATGCTGACTTCGTTAATGTAGAAGGCATAGACATGACCGTTCCACATGAAATGACCGTCAAGTTCACTCCAAGCGAGGTGAACGAGGGCTATTGCCATGTCCAGTTCATTCTCGACGGAGTTGAGTTCCAGTCGTTTGACACTGGCGACAATGCAGTCATGGAATGTACATGGCAGAAGGAAATCGGTATTTATTTCGGCTGCTATACAGGAAATGCGATCTGTGAGTGGTACGATTACACAGAGCCATTCTCATGGGACTGACAGAGGGTTAGTAGTTTTAAATATGTGTTTGGCGGCGGCTGAATTTCCGGCCGCCGCCATTTACTATATGCCTCTAAATCCTTATATTTGCATATTTGATAAATGACCGCATATGACAGCTAAATCTTTTTACATTCAGATCCTGTGTCTGATATCAGCCCTTATCATGGCATCCGGCTGCGCCGACAAGACAAGTGTTGTCTGGATCGAAGGCGAGACCGACCCTCAGACCGGCAATGCCGTGCACGTGCTCAAGGTTATCAATGCTCCTGAAGGAACAGACTGGTCGCTTTGGCTTACCTCTAACCATATCTCGTCAGGGGTGGTTGAAGGAACAGAAGGCACGATCGAACTTTTCCATGGATGCCTTTACAAGATGACGCCGATGGAACGTGAGGGCAAGGACCTGACAGTCAGGTATACCGACCGTCCTCTCCAGCGCCATTGCTGGGCTCCCGAAGGCTTTGCCCTCGAGCATGACGGAAAAGTGACTGCTTTGAAGGCTGAGTATGAATTCCTGCCTTCTGAATCGATTCCAGACTTTCCTTACAATCAGGTCGATGTAGAAGTCTGGGATATGATACCTTCCCTCAAGGAGGTGATTCCTGCCAACGGCGGCACTACCGTGGTGGATCAGATGCCTCAGGTAGAGATCGTAGATGCTCCTAAGGCCGGATGGTACAGGATCGTGCTTGACGGCGCATGCAAGGTAGAGGCAGCCGATGAAGATGGCGCATGGTATGCAAAGGTGACCCTGGACAACCTCAAGAGGAATGCAGGCGGAAACGAAATCCCGAACATGATCATCGAGGATTGGCCTGACATGGGATACAGGGGCTTCATGCTTGATATTTCAAGGAATTTCACAAACAAGGACAATATCCTCAAGTTCATTGATCTCCTGGCCCATTACAAGGTCAACATCTTCCACCTTCATTTCGGCGACGACGAGGGCTGGAGGGTCGAGATAGCGGAGTTCCCTGAACTTACATCTTACGGCGCACATCATTCGTTCCCATATAGGAATGAGGCCGGAGAATATGTAGAGACCGATTATCTGATGCCATCATACAACGGAAGCATTGATCCTGATGACATGACGTCATCTGCCAACGGTTTTCTGACCAAGGCAGATTATATAGAGATACTGAAGTATGCATGGGAGCGCCGTATCAGCGTTATTCCTGAATTCGATACTCCCGGACATTCAAGAGCCGCGATCAAGGCTATGGATGCGTATTCGAAGCGTACAGGCAATGATGACTACCGTCTTTCAGACCCGGAGGACAAGTCTGATTACTGCTCTGTCCAGTATTACAGGGACAACGCTCTCAATGTCGCGATGCCTTCTACATACCGGTTCATCGAAATCGTTTTCGACGAGCTCATAGCTTATCACAAGGAGGCCGGCGTTCCTCTGCCTGCGATTCATGTCGGTGGAGACGAGGTTGCGAAGGGTGCCTGGTCTGCTTCTCCTGCATGTCTGAAGATCATGGAGGAGAGAGGATGGGACAATATAGAACTCATGAAGTCCTATTATATAGAGAACGTTCTTGATATAGCCGAGGCCCGAGGCGTGAAGATTTCCGGATGGCAGGAGCTCGTCATGGACCTCGAGGACCATGTGTACGAGAGACTTAAGAAGAATCTCTATTCTATCAATTTCTGGCACACAGGCCATGGACAGGAAGAATATCCGTACCAGTATGCAAATGACGGAGTTCCTGCTGTGCTTTCGAACATGACGAACACTTACGTGGACTTCGCATACACTCCTGACAAGACCGAGCGAGGACTTTCATGGGGCGGATTCGTGGACGAGCGCCGAAGCTTCTCCCTTCTTCCTTATGACATCTATCGTTCAGTTCGTTGGGATGATCATGGAAGGATCCGTGACATCGCGAAGCTTCCAGAAGGAAAGACTCCTCTCAAGGCAAAGGAGAACATCGCAGGTGTGCAGGCCCAGCTTTGGACAGAGACCGTAAGATGCTTTGACCATGTGACGTCGTATGTGTTCCCTAAGGTCTGCGGAGTCTTCGAAAGAGGATGGAACGCAAGTCCTTCATTCGAAGGAACCACGTCTGCCGACGATCCTGCATTCATGCATGCGCTTGACAGATATTACAGCACTGTCGTGTCGCATGAAATCCCTTATTATGAGGACATGCAGATAGCGTATCGCCAGAGAAAGAACTAAACTGATAAAGACTCAGACAATGAAAAGAACATTAATATCCGTTGCGCTTCTGCTTGGATCTGCCCTCATGGCCTTTTCTCAGGTTGCCGACAGGGACAGGTCGAAATATGCGGTAAACAATTTCGCCGAAGATGATAAATACACAATGCTCAATCCGTATGAGACGGTATCCGTACAGGAACCTAAGGGAAAGAAGGTTAAGAACATCATCTTCATGATCGGTGACGGAATGGGTCTGGAGCAGATAAGCGCCGCCTGGGTATGCAACGGAGGAAAGCTGAATCTGGATAATTTCACCAATGTGGGAATCCAGAGAACATACTCGGCAAACAAGCTTGTGACCGACTCTGCTGCTGCAGGAAC
>JAFTYS010000106.1 GCA_017461285.1 Bacteroidales bacterium
CCGGATGCTGTCACCATAAGCATTCCGCCTCCTTCGCCGAGTACCTCATAGTCGATGTCGATTCCTACGACGGCGTCGGCTCCCATAGCCCTGGCCCTGTCTTCAAGTTCCCTCAATGCCTTGGTTCTGGCTGAGAGAAGTTCGTTCTCGTATGAACTTGAGCGTCCGCCGATGATGTTGCGGATGCTTGCTCCGAAGTCCTTCAGGAAATTGACTCCGCTGATTACTTCTCCGAATACTATTCCTTTGTATTCCACTATTGTACGTCCTTCGATGGACTGTGTTGTAGTAAGTATCATGATCTTTATTGTTTTGCTAATTTAGATATATCCCTGCATTCTATGGCGGCCTTGTGATATCCGTTCTTGGATACGGCAATCATTGCGTCAGCGACCTCTCTCATCCTGTTCCACATACCGACGAGCTTGAAAAACGGGTACATGGCCCAGAAGAAGTACTGCATCGTCTGGATGCGCTTCTGACCCTTGTATCTCCACATGATGCACGGGCGGAAGTTGTATGCTCCCTTGAACGGCATTGCGACCAGAGCATCCTCAGTGCTCTTCTTCACCCGCACCCACATCTGGGTCGTGCTGTTGTAGTTGCCTGCTCCGCTCAGATATACGAATGTCATATTCTCCTTCGGCCCGACAATATCTGCAAAGTGAAGCGGAATATCGTGGCTGATGCCGACATACTGCTCTTCCTTAAGTCCGACACTGCTGATGCCTGCGATGAAGAATACCGCGTCATATCCCTGCAGTTTCGGATCTCCAGCCTTCAATGCCATGAAGTCCGGAACGATATACTCTTCCAGTTTCGGATGAGAATGACCGCATGGTCTTCTGCTGACACTTAGTACCTTTTCAATCTCCGGATTGTCAAGGCAGGCGAGCATTACACCTTCGCCGACGTATCCTGTAGTGCCTGTGATGATGATCTTCATAGTTCTTTAAATATTTGTTCTGCAATCATGCTTGTGCTGTCTCCTATGCATGCTGGTAGTATAACAAAGATACTACATTTTTGCTGAAACAGGAAAGGGAATGTATTCTTAAATGCATGTCGTGTCAACTTATGATTCCTTAGCACGAAAAATGCATATCCTTCAGCCGGTTGAAATGAATGGATATGAAAAGTAACATCATAATGTTGTTGATGGCATGCATGGTCGTATGCCTCGGGACTGAGGGAGCAATCGCGCAGGACCCCTCAGAAGCTGCGACGCCGATAGAAAAGCTGATAGTCAGATATTCAGATGTCAAGGGTGCCCGGGATTTTATTGCCGTGGGTGGGAAGATGGCTTTGGCCAGGAGCCTAATAAGGGCTACTCCGATGGCTGCAATCGCAGGGGAAGTGGACGAACTTGCCGTGCTGAAGATGGGAAATGTGCCGGAAGGGGAACGGAAGCAGTTCGAGTCCGATCTTCACGATGCCCTGAAAGGATATCGCTACCATGGACAGGAACAGTCGAAGAACGGTCTTGTAGATGTCTATCTGCTGATGGCAGACGACGATGAGGTTGAGGAGGTCGTCATATACAATCCGGAAATATTTTCACTGAACAGTCTGAAAGGTCTTTTTTCTGTGAAGTCACTTTTAAGTATAGAAGCTGATGATTGAAAATGTTTGATAATTAAATAATTATTCCTATATTTGCAGCCCATTTTGGAGGATTGAGTCCTTTGGAATGGGCGCAAATTATTATTAAACAATTAATTACAAACAAAATGATTAAACAGTACGAAACCGTTTTCATTGCAACTCCCGTTTTGTCTGAAGCTCAGATGAAGGAAGCGGTAAAGAAGTACACTGACTACATCGTTTCAAAGGGCGGTGAGATCGTGTACGAAGAGGACTGGGGTCTGCGTCAGCTCGCTTACCCAATCCAGAAGAAGACCACAGGATTCTATTACATGATCGAGTTCAAGGCTGACACTCAGGTGATCGCAAGACTCGAGACTCAGTATCGTCGCGACGAGAGGATCATGCGTTTCCTCACTTTCGCAATGGACAAGCATGCAGTAGCATACGCTGAGAAGAGAAGAGCTAACAAACAGGCTAAATAAGGAGGACTAGAATTATGGCACAGAACAATGAAATCCGTTATCTTAACCCTCCTACAGTAGAGGTTAGAAAGAAGAAATACTGCCGTTTCAAGAAGGCAGGTATCAAGTATGTTGATTACAAGGATGCTGAGTTCCTCAAGAGATTCCTTAACGAGCAGGGTAAGATCCTTCCTCGTCGTCTCACCGGTACTTCACTCAAGTTCCAGAGAAAGGTGGCTCAGGCAGTGAAGAGAGCAAGACATCTTGCACTTCTCCCATACGTAACAGA
>JAFTYS010000107.1 GCA_017461285.1 Bacteroidales bacterium
ATGCTCGTAGCCTACAGGGGTCATGCTGCTGAGGGTCACATATCCTTCCGAACCTTCCCCGAACTCGAATGTGCCGAGATATATCCATGTGCCTCCTCCCATCTTCTGGTTGACCACGAATTCGCTCTTGCCTCCGAGATGGTGAACGGTATAATGAGCTGCGGAAGTGCTTTCAGGCAAGGTCTTGTAGGAAATGTATACGGCATATTCACCTCTTTCCGGAATTTCCGGACGCCATTCTGCTGTAGCCTTGCTCTTCGACCCGTACATGACGCAGTCGCTTTTTCGTACGGAGCCTGTTGTGAACGGATTCTCCTCTCCGGTATAGAATGGCTTCATGGCTGCGAAACCTGCTCCTGCATCCTTCCATCTGCCGGTTTCCTTGTAATATGCAGTCCCGTACGCTTCATCGATCACGTCGAAATCCGCTATCACTTCATTCCTCTGGACATCTCTTTCACGTGGAAGCATCACATATGCTCCCGCATTCTCAAGCATCGGCACGAGATAGGGGAGGACGAAGCTTTGGGTGAACATGTCTTCCACCGTCTGGAACAGGCATGGCCTCTGCCATATCCATCTTCCTGTGCCTTGGTCGAAGTATCTTCCATGGCTCTGCCATACCGCTATCGTCCTGTCGCTCAGGCCTTTGCTGAAGTCCATCGCGCCGAGTTCCTTGACGGGGCCATATGGGCCGGCAGGGGCGCTTGTCGTGTTCCCGGACCTGACTGGCTTGCCCTCGAAATGCAGGGCCGGTGTCGGAAGATCCTCCAGCTTTGTCTGCTTGCTGTAGATGATGCCGATACTGTAGCCTCTGTATTTTTCCGGAAACAGCTTGCGGAGCTCTGCCCTGAACCATTCCGTGTCACCTTTTCTCCATGGGAAATCTCCGAGGGATTCGGTGAAATAGAAATCCAGGACATCGCCTCTTTTCATTATGCTCTTGATCTTAAGCTGTCCATGATTTATGCTGTGTCTTTCCTTGATCATCGCATCAAGAGAGTCGCAGGCCGGCTTGAAATCCTTTCCGATGGTTCCCTGGGCCCCTGCGCTGATGCAGAAAGTTATGAGTAGTGCGGCTATCGCAGATAGTCTTTTCATAGTCAGTTTTTCCTGTCTTTTTTCAATAGAATGAATAATGCTGTCAATGCGGCTCCGGTAAGGATTCCTGTCATGTCGGCGGCAAAGTCCCTGATGTCTCCGGTCCTGTAGCCGGTCATTGCCTGTATCCTCTCGGTGGCGACCGCCATTCCTGCTCCGAATATCACTATGACAAGAAGCACAGCCATTTTTCTGATCCTCCCTGCGTCAGCCGGCCAGAAGGTCATGTAGGCCAGTATGGAAAAAGGAAGGAACATGATGAAATGCACCACCTTGTCCATCGGGATTCCGAAGAAATCCAGCTCCACCTGCGGTAACGAGGATGGCTTCATGAAGCATAAAGCCGCCACCGTCACGATATACACGCAGAGTAAAAAGGCGGATATGTATCTCATTTTCAGCTGCATAAGTCTTTAGAGAGCCTGCATGTCGTTGAGTTTCTTA
The DNA here is from genome assembly GCA_017461285.1 of Bacteroidales bacterium. Next base: position 1,546 of record JAFTYS010000107.1, read on the forward strand.
TAGTAGCCGTCCTTGGCAAGCAGCTCTTCATGCTTTCCTCTTTCAACGATCTTGCCTTCATGCATGACGCAGATCTCGTCCGCGTTCTTGATTGTCGAAAGACGGTGCGCGATGGCTATGGTTGTCCTTGAAGATGTAAGCCTGTCAAGCGCCTCCTGGACGATCTTCTCTGACTCTGTGTCGAGAGCGGAAGTGGCCTCGTCAAGAATAAGTATAGGAGGGTTCTTGAGGATGGCACGTGCGATGCTGATGCGCTGTCGCTGACCTCCGGAAAGCTTGCTTCCACGGTCGCCGATATTGGTCATGTAGCCTTCCTCCTTCTCCATGATGAAGTCATGGGCATTTGCAACCTTGGCGGCTGCGATTACCTGCTCCATGGTCGCCCCCTCTACTCCGAAAGCGATGTTGTTGAATATCGTGTCGTTGAACAGGATGGCCTCCTGGTTGACGTTTCCGATGAGGCTGCGCAGATCCTTGACACGCAGATTGCGTATGTCGGTGCCGTCGAGGGTTATCGAACCTTCGCATGCATCATAATATCTCGGGATGAGGTCCACAAGAGTGGATTTGCCGGATCCGGACTGGCCTACAAGCGCTACGGTCTTTCCCTTCGGTATCTCGAGGTCTATGTCATGAAGCACTTCCTTGCCTTCCTCATAGCTGAACGACACTCCCTTGAAGCGGATCATCCCGTTGAATCCGTCGAGTTTCACCGGCTCTACAATCTCCTTGATGTCGTTTTCGGCATTCATGATCTTGTCTACTCTTTCCATCGAAGCGAGTCCCTTCGGGATGTTGTAGCTCGCCTTCGAGAATTCCTTCAGAGGGGCAAGCACGCTGTAGAGTATGGTCATGTAGAATATGAAGGTCGGAGCATCGATCGGAGCCTTGTCGGAGAGGATGAGCGTACC
>JAFTYS010000108.1 GCA_017461285.1 Bacteroidales bacterium
ATCACAGACAATGACAATCCTAAAGAAAGATATGCTATACTTACCGATATACTCGGTGACGAGGACCACATCGGAGACATGGACTTCAAGGTGACCGGTACAAAGGACGGTATCACAGCGACCCAGATGGACATCAAGGTGGACGGCCTTTCATATGACGTACTCGAGAGGGCTCTCGAGCAGGCACGTCAGGGTCGTCTCCATATCATGGGCGAGATGATGAAGACCATCAGCGAGCCACGTGCAGAGTACAAGGAATTCGTTCCACGTATGGTTCAGATCCGTGTTGCAGGCGAGTTCATCGGTGCAATCATCGGAAAGGGCGGCGAGACCATCCAGCGTATCCAGCGCGAGACCGGCACAACAATCACAATCACTGAGGAGCAGGTCAACGGCGTTTCAGAGGGTGTTGTAGACATCTTCGGTCTTGACAAGGAGTCTATGGACAAGGCTCTGAACTGGATCAACGGCATCACAGCAGTTCCTGAAGCAGGCACAGTATACCACGGAAAGGTGGTTTCAATCCTCGAGTTCGGTGCATTCGTAGAGATTCTCCCAGGTAAGGAAGGACTTCTCCACGTATCGGAGATCGACTGGAAGAAGACCGAGAAGGTGGAGGATGTCCTCAAGGTCGGTGACGAGGTGGACGTGAAGCTCCTCGAGATCGACGAGAAGACAGGAAAGATGAGGCTTTCACGCAAGGCCCTCATCGAGAAGCCGGAAGGTTACGTAGAGCCTGAACGCAAGCCGCGCGGAGACCGCGGCCCGCGTCGTGACAACGACCGCCGCGACAACCGCGGACCACGTCGTGACGACAACCGCGGACCACGCCGCGACGACAGAGGCCCAAGAGGCCCTCGCCGCGAGCGCCCTGCAGACGCTCCTGAGCAGCAGAACAACGAGCCTGAGATGTTCTAAACATCGGATGGCAAGCGATAAAAGAGTGGCAGCATTGATGCAGCCACTCTTTTTTTATATACATTTGCATAAAGAAACAGTCATATCATATGAGATACATACACAGCTTTATCCTTATTGCATGGATTGTCTGCGCAGGCATCTTTGTTTCCTCGTGTGAAAAGCCTTGGGACAGGGTTCCCGGCGGCAGCAAGGAAGACAATGAAACCGTCACTCCGGAGAAGCCGGAGGAGGAAAAACCTTCGGAAAAAGAATTCGTAATCCTTTTCACGAACGATTTCCACAGCCAGATAGAACCTATAGAAGCAGATGCATCTTCTTATGCAGACCGAGGCGGAATCAAGAGGATGAAGGTTCTTGTGGACAGCATACGCAAGGCTGAGCCGAACGTGCTTCTTGCCGATGCGGGAGACCTGGTGCAGGGCACATATTACTTCAGCCTCCTCAACGGAGTAGTGGAGATGATGGTTCTGGACGAGCTGGGATATGATGTAAGGACGTTGGGAAACCATGAATTCGACAAGAAGATGACAGGTCTGGGAGACATGCTGGCCTTGAGCAGAGTTCCGGTCGTGGCAACGAATTACGATTTCAGCAACACCGCCATCTCAGGTTATATCCAGGACTCCGCCATAATCGAAACCGGCGGCATAAAGGTAGGGTTCATAGGTCTGAATGTCATGCTGGAGAATCTTGTCGACCCTACGGCATGCGAAGGAGTGGAATGGCAGAATGCGATAAATGTCGCTGACATAGAGGCACAGAAACTGCGCCAGGATGGTGCGGACATCGTGATAGCGCTCTCACATCTGGGGTATGAGAAGACGGACAGAGTCTATTACGACAGAGGTATAGCAATGAATACCAGACATATAGACATGATCATTGGAGGACATAGCCACACTGTCATAAAGCGTCCCGATTATGTCACCAACCTGGACGGGGATGCGGTCCCTGTGGTCCAGACCGGAAGCAAAGGCGTCTTCCTGGGATATGCTAAGGTTAGGATTGACGATGAAGGAAAGCCTTCATTCACATACCGGCTGATTCCAGTAGACAGCAGGCTGGACAGCCGTATCGACAAGGATTTTTCAGCTCTGATAGATGTCTATTCAGCTACAGTCACAGACAAGATGAGCGAAGTGATAGGACATAGTCCAAGATCCATCAGGAAAGGCTCTCCGGAAAGTCCGCTCGGAAATCTTACAGGAGACGCGCTTGTCTGGATGGCGGAAGAGCTTTACGGTGTAAAGGCCGATGTCGGCATCTACAATTCAGGAGGCATACGCGCGGAGATTTCAGCGGGAGACGTGACGGTCGGAGATGTATACGCAGTCTATCCTTTCGACAACGTCCTTTCTCTTGTAACCCTTAAGGGAAGAGACCTTAAGAAGCTATTCGACTACGTTGCCTCCAGCGGAGGGCTCCCGATCAATGCAGATGTGAAGATGGTAATCCAGGACGGAACCGTCAAGTCCGTCACAGTCGGAGGAAAGACGGTAGATGACAGCAAGACCTATACTGTAGCTACCATCGACTATCTCGTAAACCTCGGAAGATACGGCCTGGAGAATGCAATGACACGTCGTGACGCCTCTGATATCATAAGAGACAATTTCGTGGATTATTTCAGACATCTTGCAGCAGAAAACAGCGGCATGATAACGGCTGCAAAGGACGGACGCATCACTGTGGAATAAACATTAATTTTGCTATATTTGTAGGATAAACGGAAATTCTATAAAAAACACAACCATATATGGAAAGAATCATCGAGTGTGTGCCTAATTTCAGCGAAGGCCGCAACATGGAAGTGATAGACGCAATAGTGGCGTCAATTGAGAAATCGGGCGGAGTCAAGGTTCTGGACGTAGATCCGGGCGAAGCTACAAACCGTACGGTCGTGACATTCGTCGGCAGTCCTGAGGATGTCGTTGAAGCGGCATTCCAGGGAGTGAAGACTGCAGGAGAACTTATCGACATGCGACATCATCATGGTGCCCATCCTCGTTCGGGAGCTACAGACGTGCTGCCTCTCATCCCTATTTCCGGTATTACACTTCAAGAATGCGCTGAACTGGCGAGAAAGCTGGCTGAGCGCATTTTCAATGAACTGGAGATTCCTTGCTACTGCTATGAAGCTGCCGCTAAGAAGCCTGAACGCAAGAACCTCGCCGTATGCCGTGCAGGCGAATACGAGGCCCTTCCTGAAAAGATGGGAGACCCTGAGCGCCAGCCTGACTTCGGTCCCGGATGCTACACCGAGCGTGCGGCACAGGCAGGTGCGACCAACGTAGGAGCCCGAGATTTCCTTATCGCAGTTAACTACAACCTCAACACGACTTCCACCCGCCGCGCCAACGCCATAGCCTTCGACGTGCGCGAAAAGGGCCGCCCGAAGAGGGAAGGCAATCCGATCACAGGAAAGATCGTGAAGGACGAGAAGGGCAAGACCGTGATGATTCCGGGTACATTGAAGGGCTGCAAGGCAATCGGATGGTTCATCGACGAATACGGAATCGCTCAGGTTTCCATGAACATAACCGATATCAATACGACTCCGCTTCATGTGGCATTTGACGAGGTCTGCCGCGCCGCACAGGCCCGCGGCCTCCGCGTCACAGGTACAGAGATCGTGGGTCTGGTTCCGAAGCGTACGCTCATCGAAGCGGGACGCTATTTCCTCGAGAAGCAGCAGCGCTCGACAGGCATCTCTGAAGACGAGATAATGAAGATTGCAGTGAAGTCTATGGGACTTGACGACCTCAAGCCTTTCAATCCGAAGGAGAAGGTCGTAGAATTCCTTATCGAGGACGAGAAGGAGGCTGCAGCGCGGGAGAGGCTTGTCCGCATGACCTGCAAGGGCTTTGCATATGAAACAGCATCTGAATCCCCTGCCCCTGGCGGCGGATCCATTTCTGCATATATGGGAGCGCTCGGAGCGGCTCTGGGAACAATGGTTGCGAACCTGTCATCTCACAAGGCGGGATGGGACGCACGCTGGAAGGAGTTCTCTGACTGGGCTGACAAGGGCCAGGACGTGATGCGCAGGCTTCTCGCCCTTGTGGACGAGGATACCGCCGCATTCGACAGGATCATGGCGGCGATCGGCATGCCGAAGGGATCAGACGAGGAGAAGGCAGCGCGCGCTGCAGCTCTGGAAGCAGCTACCCTTTATGCGACTGAAGTCCCTCTCAAGACCATGAAGACTGCCATGGAGGTCTTCCCTATCGTAAGGGCGATGGCCCAGGAAGGCAATCCGGCGTCGGTTTCTGACGCTGGTGTAGGTGCCCTCGCGGCGCGCAGCGCCGTGCTCGGAGCCCAGCTCAACGTACGCATCAACGCGGCCGGCCTCGCTGACCGCGAGGCCGCCGGCCGCCTCTGCGCCGAAGCGGCGGAAATTGCTGCAAAGGCTGTTGCAGAAGAAGTGGAGATCCTGGATATTGTAAACGGAAAGATTTAATGAAAATGAACAGATTTCACGAAGATATATTGGCTGGAATTCCGGCGGTGCTGCCGCAGCCGAAGCCCTATGACACGACTGTGAACCATGCTCCGAAGCGCAAGGAGATCCTCAGCGCAGAAGAGAAGGTGCTGGCGATAAAGAACGCCCTCCGCTATTTTCCGGCGGAGCATCATGAAGTCCTTGCAAAGGAGTTCGCACAGGAGCTTAAGGACTACGGACGCATCTACATGTACCGTTTCCGTCCTGACTACGAGATGTACGCCCGTCCTATCGGCGAGTACCCTGCAAAGTCGAAGCAGGCCGCAGCGATCATGGCAATGATCCAGAACAACCTTGATTACCGTGTGGCCCAGCATCCGCATGAACTCATCACTTACGGCGGCAACGGAGCCGTGTTCCAGAACTGGGCGCAGTACCGTCTCGTGATGCAGTATCTCGCCACGATGACCGACGAGCAGACCCTCGTGATGTACTCCGGCCACCCTCTCGGACTCTTCCCTAGCCACAAGGACGCTCCACGCGTGATCGTGACGAACGGAATGGTGATTCCGAACTATTCGAAGCCGGACCACTGGGAGAAGTTCAACGCCCTCGGAGTATCGCAGTACGGCCAGATGACCGCAGGTTCATACATGTACATCGGCCCTCAGGGCATCGTGCACGGAACCACGATCACCGTCATGAATGCAGCACGCAAGCAGCTCAAGGCGCGCGGACTCGAAGGAACCCAGGAAAACATGAAGGGAATGCTCTTCGTGACTGCCGGACTCGGCGGAATGTCCGGAGCACAGCCTAAGGCTGGCGTCATCTCAGGCGTCGTAAGCGTTTGCGCGGAGGTCAATCCTCATGCAGCGCATAAAAGGCATGACCAGGGATGGGTAGATGAGATCCACGAAGACCTCGACGAACTGATACCACGCATCCGCAAGGCCGTAGAAGACAAGGAAGTAGTATCTATAGCATATCAGGGCAATGTCGTGGACCTTTGGGAGAGGCTCGCGGAAGAAGACATCCACGTCGACCTCGGTTCCGACCAGACATCGCTCCACAATCCATGGGCAGGAGGCTACTACCCTGTCGGATACTCATACGAAGAGTCTAACCGCATGATGGCAGAAGAGCCTGAAAGATTCAAGGAATGTGTCCAGGAGTCGCTCCGCAGACATGCAGCAGCTGTCAACAAGCTCGCGGCAAAGGGCATGTACTTCTTTGACTACGGCAACGCCTTCCTTCTCGAGGCATCACGCGCCGGTGCGGATGTACTGAAAGCGGACGGACGCTTCCGCTACCCTTCTTATGTACAGGACATCATGGGTCCTCTGTTCTTCGACTACGGATTCGGTCCGTTCAGATGGGTCTGCATGTCCGAGAATCCTGAAGACCTCGCGAAGTCCGACGCAATCGCGGCACGTGTACTGCGCGAGATCATGGCCGAAGCTCCTGAGGAGATCCAGGGACAGATGATGGACAACATCATATGGATCGAAGAGGCCGGCCGCAACAACCTCGTTGTCGGCTCGCAGGCCCGCATCCTCTATGCCGACTGCGAAGGCCGCACCAAGATAGCCCTCGCATTCAACGAGGCCATCCGCAGCGGAGAAATCACAGCTCCTATCGTCCTCGGACGCGACCACCACGACGTATCGGGAACCGACTCGCCTTTCCGTGAGACATCGAACATATATGACGGATCGCAGTTCTGCGCCGACATGGCAGTACACAACGTCATCGGCGACGGATTCCGCGGCGCGACATGGGTTTCGATCCATAACGGCGGCGGTGTAGGCTGGGGCGAAGTGATGAACGGAGGATTCGGAATGGTCATCGACGGCAGCGAAGATTCCGACAGGCACATCCAGGAGATGCTCCTGTGGGACGTCAACAACGGAATCGCACGCCGCAGCTGGGCCCGCAACGAAGGCGCCATCCACGCAATCCGCCGTGAGATGGAGCGCACCCCTGGCCTGAAGGTCACCCTCCCAAACATTGCAGACGAAGAAATGATCAAGAACATATTATGACACATACCATTTCCAACAAGAGACTGACCATAGAGAAGGTCAATGAAATCATAGTCAAAGGAGAGCATCTCGAGCTCAGCAAAGAGTCGGAGGCGGCTGTAGTCAAGTGCCGCAAGTTCCTCGACAGCAAGATGGGAGACATCGGAAGACCTGTCTACGGAGTGACGACCGGCTTCGGATCGCTATGCAACATATCGATCCCTGCAGAAGACCTGTCTCAGCTCCAGCACAACCTCGTGATGTCGCATGCATGCGGCACAGGTGAGATCGTGCGTCCGGAAATCGTAAAGCTGATGCTCCTGCTTAAGATCCAGTCGCTTTCATACGGATATTCAGGCGTCCAGCTGGAGACCATACAGCGTCTGATAGACATGTTCAACAACGACATCCTGCCTGTAGTTTACCAGCAGGGATCGCTCGGTGCCTCCGGCGACCTCGCTCCCCTCGCCCACCTCTGCCTGCCTCTCATCGGCATGGGAGAAGTTCTGTACAAGGGAGAAGTGCGTGAGTCGGCTTCGGTTTGGAAAGAGTTCGGCTGGGAGGCCATACGCCTTCAGTCGAAGGAAGGCCTGGCCCTCCTGAACGGAACACAGTTCATGAGCGCACACGCGGTATGGTCCCTCATCCAGGCCGAAAGGCTTTCAGACTGGGCCGACAAGATCGGCGCCATCTCGCTGGAAGCATACGACGGCCGCATCGAGCCTTTCTATCCTCAGGTACATGAGGTACGTGCCCATAAGGGTCAGATAGAGACCGCAGCCCGCATCCGCGAACTTCTCGAAGGCAGCGAAATCATAAAGCAGAAGAAGGTTCACGTACAGGATCCGTATTCCTTCCGCTGCATGCCGCAGGTTCATGGAGCATCGAAGGATACCATCCGATATGTCAAGTCTGTCATCGAAATTGAGATCAACAGCGCGACCGACAACCCTACAGTCTTCCCGGACGAGGACCTCATTATTTCTGCAGGAAACTTCCACGGACAGCCTATCGCACTTCCTATGGACATGCTTACCCTCGCGCTTTCGGAGCTTTCGAACATTTCAGAGCGTCGAATCTACAAGCTGATTTCCGGCCAGAGGGGACTTCCTAACTTCCTCGTTGCAAAGCCGGGCCTTAACAGCGGCTTCATGATTCCGCAGTACACTGCAGCATCAATCGTAAGCCAGAGCAAGGGTCTCTGCATGCCTGCATCGGCCGATTCGATCCCGTCGTCACAGGGTCAGGAAGACCATGTCAGCATGGGAGCGAACGCTGCCACCAAGCTTGTACGCGTGGTTGAGAACACAGAGCGCGTACTGGCAATCGAGCTGTTCAACGCAGCACAGGCCCTGGAGTTCCGCCGTCCGCTCAGGTCGTCATGGGCCATCGAGAAGATCTTCGCAGGCTATCGCAAGGTAGTTCCGTTCATCGATGACGACCGCTACATGCACCCTCTCATCGAGAAGTCTGTGGAGTTCATCAGATAATGAAGACGATAATATACAACATCGGGACGCTGGCGGGGATTCTGCCGTCTGACGTAAGACGGCTGGAAGGCCCGCAGATGAATCATGTGGAGTGCATAGAGGATGCATACCTTGTGATC
>JAFTYS010000109.1 GCA_017461285.1 Bacteroidales bacterium
GAAGGGGGAGCGAAGAATGTTGCCCGCAGGGACGGTATGGGTACGACCGTACTCAGCTGTGTGGAGAAGATGGGACGCATACCTGATGCATATTTCCAGGCTGTCGGTTCCGGTACAGGTGCCATCGCGGCATGGGAGAATGCCTGCAGGCTTGAGGCAGACGGACGTTTCGGAAAGAACGGCATGAGGGTATATGTAGCCCAGAACACTCCGTTCACCTTGATGTACGATGCCTGGAAGGCTGATTCACGCGCACTTCCGGAAATAACTCCTGAAGAAGGCAGATGCAAGTCAGAAAGGATACTGGCTACAGTTCTTTCAAACAGAAAGCCGCCATACTCTCTGGCAGGCGGCCTGTATGATGTGCTCAAGGCAAGCAACGGCGATTTTTTCCTGGCTTCGAACAACGACATCATCTACTGGATGATGCAGTTCCGTAACCGTGAAGGTTATGACCTTCTTCCTGCTGCATGCGTTGCTGTCGCAGCTCTTGCACAGGCAGTGAAGGACGGAACCGTAAAGAAGGATGAATATATAATGCTTAACTGTACCGGCGGCGGCGTCCTTGGCGCGAAGTCAAGGGGATATGTCCTCAAGGAGCCTGATCTTGTTCTGTCTCCGGACCTGCCTGCCGAGGAAATTGTCAAGGCTGTGTCAGAACTGTTCTAGTCCTGGTTTTCAGAGATTGTCATGTTGCTGTTGAGCTTGCGGAGAGTTGTCAGGAATGCCCTCAGTTCTTCCTCGTCGATACCTTCAAGTATCTGGTCAAGGATGGAGATTCCTTTCTGCTTCGCTCCCGGCTTCAGCTGATTTGCCTTCTCTGTAAGGACTAGCGTGTTCGACCTTCTGTCATTCAGGTTCTGCTGACGGACTACGAAGCCTTTGCGCTCTATGGCGTCTACAAGTTTCGTAACCGAATTCTTGTCCTTCTGCATCTGGTCTGCCAGCTGCTGCTGGGACATTTCGCCATGATTCCACAGAAGGTCTATGAGCATGAACTGTTCAGGAGTCAGAGGCACGTCCATCTGACGGAGCTTTGCAGCAAGGAATTGCTTCAGTTTACAGCCTGTAAGATTTAGTTCTACAGCGATTTCCTTGGATAGTAACATAGGTATACAGTATTAAGATGATACAAATTTAAGAAAACGGATCGATATATGAAAACATCATTTTCAAAACTTTGGAAAACAGAGGACTGGCTTGCCGTATGGATTGGCTTTATCGTCATTCTGGTGGCATGCATAGCAGTTCTTACCGGCGCTTTTGACTTCAGCGCAGCAAAATTTTCTACATGGCACCTTTGGGAAAAGGTAGAAACCTTCAAGCCGCTTTCAGCTCAGCTTACATGGGCGTTCGGCGGCAAGCTGCTCCGCACCTTCGTGGTGCTTGCGCTCCTGTTCACCGCAGGTGTCAAGCTTCAGGGAGGAAAGATCAAGGAATATCTTCCAGCATTCGCTGCCTTGTTCCTTATAGCTATAGTAGTGCGTCTGGTAAGCGCCGAGTTCACCTTGAACCGTTATCTGGAGTGGGCATTCTGGGCTCTTATAATAGGTCTTCTGATTTCAAATACCGTCGGTGTCCCATCATGGCTTCGTCCTGCCATCCGTACGGAGTTCTATATCAAGACAGGTCTCGTGATCATGGGATTCAGCGTCCTGTTCAGCAATATAGCTAAGTTCGGTCTCTACGGTCTTGGAATCGCTTGGGGTGTGACACCTGTAGTGATAATCTTCATGTGGTGGTTCGGAACCAAGGTTCTGAAAATCGACAACAAGCCTCTTGTCATGACCGTCGCTTCCGCAACTTCAGTCTGCGGTACCAGCGCGGCTATCGCAACCGGCGCAGCCGCAGGAGCGAAGAAGAGCGATCTGGGAATCGCAATTTCGATATCCATCATATTCACAATCATCATGATGGTCTTTGAACCGATGATCATCAAGGCTGTCGGAATGAGTCCGCTGATGGGTGGCGCGCTTATCGGAGGTACGGTGGACTCGACCGGTGCAGTAGTGCTGGCCGGAAACGCTCTCGGACCAGAAGGAGAACAGGCTGCAGTGCTTGTAAAGAGCATCCAGAACATCCTTATAGGCTTCATCGCTTTCTTTACAGCCCTCTTCTTCACTACCAAGGTCGACAAGACTTCTGACCGCAAAGTAGGAGCAGGCGAGATATGGACACGCTTCCCTAAGTTCATTATCGGATTCTTTGTCGCATCACTTGTGGCTTCATTCATTATCCAGCCTCTTGCAGGTACCGCTGATGTCAAGGCAATCAATTCTGTGCTTGACCAGTATAAGAACTGGGCCTTCGTGCTTGCATTCACCAGCATCGGCCTTGATACAAATTTCCGTGAGATCGGAAGGAACCTCCATGGAGGAAAGGTGCTCTGGCTTTACATCGTGGGACAGCTGTTCAACATCGTCCTCACATTCTTTGCCGTGTGGCTCCTTCTCTCAGGTGTCCTCTTTGAAATCCCTGTGCTGGATCTTTACAAGTAATGGATCGCAGGAAAAAGATAATGACGGCAGTCACGGTCGGAGTATTCGTGGCTGTCGTCATTTGTGCTGTATGTATCGCCGCCAACCGTCTTGGTGTCGTGGACGGCTATGATTTCGGTGCCGGAGCATATTATTATGCAGATATTCCCGGATATGAGAATCTGATAAATGAAGATTCATACAAGGCTTCTGTTCCTGTATGGGTCCATATTGTGCTATTTCTGGCCTGGGGGTGGCTTATGTACCGTTTGTGGAGCTGGATAGACCGCAAGTGATTTCTTTTTGGCAAGGTTTTTTGTATCTTTGCAGGATATTCGCTTGTTTATGCTGGTAACGTTAATAATACTTTTAATATCGGCCGCTCTGTTTGTCAGCGGCAAAGTCAGGTCAGATCTTGTCGCTTTATGCGCGCTTCTGGCCTTGCTTCTTTTTCAGATCCTTACTCCTGCTGAAGGTCTTGCAGGATTCTCGAATACCACGGTGATAATGATGATCGGTCTGTTCATCGTGGGAGGAGGTATCTTCCAGACCGGACTTGCCAAGATGATAGGCGGCCAGGTGATCAAGCTGGCCGGAACCAGTGAGACAAGGCTTTTCCTTCTTGTAATGCTTGTCACAGCCCTTATCGGCGGTTTCGTCAGCAATACTGGCACTGTAGCCCTGATGCTCCCTATCGTAGTGAGCATGGCTGCCTATGCCGGCACGTCTACGCGCCGCCTGCTCATGCCTCTGGCATTCGCCAGCAGCATGGGCGGCATGATGACCCTCATAGGTACACCTCCCAACCTTATCATCCAGGAGACCCTCAACAATGCAAAGGCAAACGGTCTTGTGGCCTCATCAGTCCAGGATATCTCGTTCTTCACCTTCCTGCCAGTAGGTCTGGTAACCCTTGCTGTCGGCATCCTTGTGCTGATGCCTCTGACCAAGGTCTTCCTGACTCCTAAGTCCAAGGGCAAGGACAAGAAGAACACCGGAAAGACCCTTGGCGAACTCGTGAAGGAATACGGACTTGCCGACAATCTTTTCCGTGTCCATATCAACGGCCCTTCCGAAGCCATCGGAAAGACCATCGTAGACCTCGACATATACCGCCGGTACGGGCTGAATGTAATGGAGCTTCGCAGAAGCACAGGACACAACAAGTTCGTGAGGACGGTAAACCAGCAGCTTGCGTCTCCTACCCTGATGATTCAGCAGGGTGACGTCCTGTATCTTTCCGGCGACCCTGAGAAGGTGCAGCAGTTTGCGGAAGACTTCTCTCTAAGGCTTCTGGACATCCATACTGACGAGGTGGAGGGCAGCTCTTCAAACGCTTCACTTGATTTCTACGACATCGGAATCGCTGAAATCCTGATTATGCCTTCTTCGTCCGTAATCAACAGAAAGATCCAGGAGACCGGATTCAGAAGCAAGTTCAATGTGAACGTACTCGGTATCAGAAGAAAGAACGATTATCTTCTCCACGATCTCGGTTCAGAAAAGATACATGACTCTGACGTGCTTCTGGTGCAGGGAGCATGGAAGGATATCGCCCGTCTCCGTAATGAGTCGAGCAACTGGGTGGTCCTCGGCGAACCTCTCCAGGAAGCGGCGAAGGTGACTCTCGACTACAAGGCTCCGATAGCTGCGCTGATCATGATCGGAATGATCGTGATGATGGGCGTGGATTCGATTCCTGTAGCGCCTGTGACTGCCGTTCTTCTCGCTGCCGTGCTTATGGTCATAACCGGCTGCGTGCGAAGTGTCGAGGCTGCTTACAAGACTATAAACTGGCAGACGATAGTGCTTTTTGCCGCAATGCTTCCGATGTCTACTGCATTGGAGAAGACCGGAGTATCCGCCATCATAGCAGATTTCATCGTCAGCACTTTCGGTGCGAGCGGACCATACCTCGCTCTTGCTGCCGTATATTTCGCGACATCGGTGATGACGATATTCATCAGCAATACGGTGACTGCCGTACTGATGGCGCCGATTGCCCTTCAGTGTGCGATCGGAATCGGAGTGAGCCCTCTTCCGTTCCTTTTCGCCGTGACCGTGGCCGCGTCGATGTGCTTTGCATCGCCGTTCTCGACACCGCCTAATGCTCTTGTGATGCCTGCAGGACAGTATACCTTCATGGACTTCATAAAGGTAGGTCTTCCTCTTCAGATCATCATGGGTGTGGTAATGGTGTTTGTGCTTCCGTTAATCTTTGCATTCTAAACCGGTATAATGAACTTCATAGGTATAATCGTTGGTCTTGCGACCTTCCTCATCATCGGCCTGTTCCATCCGCTGGTCATCAAGGCGGAATACTATCTTGGGTCAAAGTGCTGGTGGATGTTCCTGCTTGCAGGCATCCTTTTCGGCGCCCTGTCCGTAATGATAGATAATCTTATAGCATCGACAATCCTCGGAGTGACATCCTTCTCGTCATTATGGAGCATCCATGAGCTGATGCAGCAGAAGGAACGTGTGAGGAAAGGATGGTTTCCTGAAGGCCCCGGACATAATAAATGATGATGAACAGCAAGAGAGCATACAAGGCATTATTTCTTCTGCTTCTGTTCTGCTGCTACTATTCAGGTATCAGCATGTTCTCTCATGTCCATCTTGTAAACGGATCGTCGATAGTCCACTCCCATCTGGGAGGCGGAAACGAACATAGCCATAGCGACTCACAGTATGCTGTGATCGATATGCTTTCGCATTTCCAGTCGGAATGCGCAGCGGATCTCTTCTTCGACGGAATCCCTTTCTTCCTGTTATCTGAAACGGCTTACAGCCATGACGCACCATCTTTTTCCGAAAGTGTGTGTCTGGCGCTTTCGCTTCGCGGACCCCCGCAGGCATAGCAGCTCTTTCTTTCTGCAAGCCATTCCGGCTTGAATTCAACATACATTCAGATAACAATTTTAACAGATAAAGATGAAAAGAATCATTTCAGCTTTGCTGGCGGTATTGTGCATTGCGCTCTCCGCCCAGGCAAGGCATACAGATGCTCATATACACGGACATGTGATAGACGCTGATACAGGAGAGCATCTTCCTTATATAGTCGTAGTGCTTAAAGGAACAACTATAGGAGTAACTACCGACAACACGGGCCATTATATGATCAGACATGTCCCTGAAGGAACATTTGCTGTCGAAGTTTCCGCCATCGGATACAAGACCCAGATGCATGAAATCAATGTCCGCAGGGGCATGTCATATGAAGTGAACTTCGTGCTTCAGGAAGACCATGTGCAGATTGATGGTGTGATAGTTTCCGCGACCAGAAGCGAGACGACAAGAAGGATGTCTCCGACTCTGGTGAATGTGGTCGGTATGGACATATACAACCAGACGAACAGCACTACAGTGGCCCAGGGGCTTGCATTCCAGCCTGGTGTCAGGATCGAGAACAACTGCCAGAACTGCGGATTCCAGCAGGTCAGGATCAACGGACTTGACGGGCAGTATACCCAGATCCTCATCGATTCACGCCCTATCTTCAGCGCATTGGCAGGAGTCTACGGCATCGAGCAGCTGCCTGCGAACATGGTCGACAGGGTGGAAGTGGTCCGCGGTGGAGGATCCGCCCTTTTCGGCTCTTCAGCGATTGCGGGAACGGTCAACATCATAACCAAGGAGCCTGTCAGGAATTCCTCAAGCATATCCCATACCCTCGTGTCCATAGGCGGCACGTCGGCCTTCCATAACACGACCGACATCAATGCTTCCATCGTGTCGGAAGACAATAAGCTGGGAATTGCAGTGTTCGGACAGAATACTTCAAAGGATGCATGGGATGCGAACGGTGACGGGTTTACCGAACTGTCTAAGATATCTGGCCAGACCCTCGGATTCCGCGGATATGTGAAGACCGGCCTCTATTCGAAGATCACTGCGGAGTACCACCATCTTCAGGAATTCCGTCGCGGCGGCGACAACCTTGACCTTCCGCCGCATGAGGTCATGATTGCCGAGCAGACCAAACATGGGATCAATACCGGAGGCCTTAAGTTCGACTGGTTCTCAAAGGACCAGAAGCACCGTCTCAATACTTTCGCATCAGTTCAGCATATCGACAGAGACAGCTATTATGGTGCAGGACAGGATCCTAACGCCTATGGAAAGACGAAGGACCTTACATGGGTGGCAGGCGCGCAGTATGTCTACAAGGCTGATAAATGCCTTTTCATGCCGTCAGACCTGACGGTGGGTCTGGAGTATAACGAAGACCATCTTCAGGACAATATGTGGGGTTACGACCGTATTACCGACCAGTCTGTCAGGATAGTCAGCGCATATGCGCAGAACGAGTGGAAGAACGAGCGCTGGGGATTCCTGGTCGGAGGACGTCTGGACAAACATAACCTTATAGACGGCCTTATCTTCAGCCCTCGTGCAAATCTGCGATTCAACCCTACCAAGGATATCAATTTCAGGGCAAGCTATTCATACGGATTCAGGGCTCCGCAGGCCTTCGACGAAGACCTCCATATTGACAATGTCGGCGGAACGGTCTCGATGATCAGGCTTGCGGATGATCTCAGGGTCGAGAAGTCCCAGAGCGTCAGCGTTTCTGCCGACATCTACCACAGCTGGGGAGACTGGCAGGGTAATGTACTTGCAGAAGCATTCTATACCGATCTGGACGATGTGTTCGCTCTTAAGGAACTTGGCCATAACGAAGAGGGAATCCTCATCAAGGAAAGGCATAACGAATCCGGAGCGACTGTCTTCGGCGGAAATCTTGAAGGAAAGCTGGCCTGGAAGGACATCTTCCAGATTCAGATGGGCGTGACCCTCCAGAATTCGCAGTACAAGGAAGCGAGGGCATGGAGCGAAGATGTAGAGGCGACAAGACGTATGTTCAGGACTCCTGATCTCCACGGATATATGACGGCATCCTATAACATCATGAGGAATCTGAGTCTGGCAGTCAGCGGCACATACACAGGCGACATGCTGGTGGAGCATCATGCCGGTATGATAGATCATAATGTTACCGTGCAGACGCCTGATTTCTGGGATATGGGATTCAAGGCGGCTTATGACTGCAAGGTGTACAGGAGCTTTACCCTTCAGCTGAATGCAGGAATCCAGAACCTTCTGAATTCGTTCCAGAAGGATTTTGATTCCGGTGCCGACCGTGATTCAGGATACATCTATGGCCCGACCCTGCCTAGGACCTTCTTCTTCGGAGTCAAGCTGACGTACTGATCATAAAGACGCCATGAACGCTTCGAACAGAGACTTCCGGTCTCCGCTGAAGACGATGTGGTGGTTGCCTACGGGATTCTTCAGGAAATAATCCCTGCATATCGAATTGGCGCTGCCTTTTGCTTTGATGACAATCTGTGTTCTGCACAGATTGTTTTCATATTGGTTGCGGAGGATTTCCGCCGGGCAGCAGAAGTGGCGCGACAGATCTCCTGATACCTTGAATATCGTAGCGTCCCCTTCAGGCATTTCTCCATGTATAGCGATGCCGATGCCTGATTCGAAATGGGTGTTGAAGCTGTAGCTTCTTACCATGTTGAAAGGAACTGTGCAATGGGCCAGGAGCATCTCTCCCGTCTGCGGATCGATCCTCGACGGATTAGCCTGGAAGCCGCATGTGCCGGTCAGGGCCTGGCCTATGGCCATGGTGACGAGGGCGGGAACATCGCCCTCGCAGCCTGCCGGAATGCCCTCGGCATTCAGCATGGCAAGAGCGAGACATCCAGTGTTTCCTAGCGTGTCAAGAAGGTCGAAGCATCTGAGTGTCAGTCCTGACAGATCGTATCTTTCTATGATCGACTTCAGGGCACGGTGTATCCTGAACGCTCCTTGCGAGTACTTTTTCAGTCCTTCTGGAATATTTACATCTGTTTCCGAAGGCATGAATTCAGTCCTGCCGTATTCTTCAATGAGCTCTTCGATATCTATGTCAACAAGATTGGTTCCCAGCTTTGCTTTCATGGCTTCCTTGTCAGGGTCGCTGGAAATGAGCCAGTCCGAAGGCCTGCCTATGATGCCGAGATTCTGTCCTTCAAGCTTTTTCCTCGCCATTCCGACCTTTGCGAGGGTAGTTATCCTTCCGGCTATATATGATGCACTTCCGTGGATTATTTCGCCCTCACGGCCCTGCTGGTTCATATATGACATGATCTCCATCGAAGCGGCGAGCGAGTTGCTCTTGCCGGACGTGAGCAGGACGATTCTTCCTTCCAGAGATGGGAAGACCTCTTTGAACAGACCTTCGGTACCTCCTGTCCTGACGAATATCAGGTCCAGATCGCTGCTTCCGTATCCGGAAAAATCCCTACCCTTCATGTCCAGCCTGAATCCCGCCAGGGCTTCTATTTCCGAAATGAATTCTGCAGATACTGCATTGGTGGCTTCTTCGTTGTGAAGAGGAGATGTCAAGGTGTAAACAGCGATGTTCATATGGTCCTGTTCTTTTGTTTGTTAATGGTATGCAAAAATACACACTTAATCCGAAATATTGATTAAATTTGTACGATTAGTTCCTATGTTTGAAATCCAAATAAAATTGGAGTGAGCTTTGACAAGCTCATGAGGAGCGCTCAACGGGGCCGTCGGCCCCGGCCGCTAAGGCTAGCCCCGAGAAGTTTTTCATGGGTTTAAAGAAAAAAGCTACAAA
>JAFTYS010000110.1 GCA_017461285.1 Bacteroidales bacterium
AACAATACTTTTTGCTGTGATCGTCTTCGTGATCGTCACACTCATTCTGGTGGCGCTTCTCCTCTTCATCAAGACGAAGCTGACACCTTCAGGAACAGTTAAGATCAACATCAACGAGGGAAGCAAGATCGTCGAGGTAACCCCTGGAGGAAACCTTCTCTCAACCCTCGCAGAGCAGAAGATCTTCCTGCCTTCAGCATGCGGAGGAAAGGGTGCCTGCGGCCAGTGCAAGTGCCGCGTGACCGAAGGTGGCGGAGAGATCCTCCCTACAGAGGTCGGCTTCTTCAACCGCAAGCAGATCGCAAACAACTGGCGTCTCGGCTGCCAGGTGAAGATCAAGGAAGACATGTCAATCGAGGTTCCTGCTTCGGCCCTCAGCGTGAAGAAGTGGGAATGCGAGGTGGTTTCAAACCACAACGTGGCTACCTTCATCAAGGAATTCGTAGTGAAGCTTCCTGAAGGCGAGCACCTCAACTTCCAGTCAGGCGGATACATCCAGATCGACGTCCCTGCAGTAACTGTAGACTATAAGGACATCGACGTGGACGACCAGTACAAGGAAGATTGGGAGAAGATGGGACTCAGAACCCTCAAGATGGTGAACCCTACCCCTACAGTACGTGCATACTCAATGGCTTGCTACCCTGCAGAGGGAGACATCATCAAGCTCAACGTACGTATCGCAACTCCTCCGTTCGACAGGGCTGCAGGAAAGTGGGTTGACGTAAATCCAGGTATCTGCTCTTCATACATCTACTCACTCAAGCCAGGTGACAAGATCACCATCTCAGGCCCTTACGGCGAGTTCTTCCTTCCAAAGGACCTCTCTCCGGAGACCGAGCTGATCTTCGTCGGCGGTGGTGCAGGTATGGCCCCTATGAGAAGCCACATCATGCATCTCTTCAAGACAGAGAAGACTTCAAGAAAGGTGAACTTCTTCTATGGCGCACGTGCGCTTAAGGAGGCATTCTACCTCGATGACTATCATGCAATCGAGAAGGAATTCCCTAACTTCAAGTTCCACCTTGCACTTGACAGACCTGATCCGGAGGCTGATGCAGCAGGCGTTCCATATGTTGCAGGTTTCGTACACAACGTGATGTTCGAGACTTACCTCAAGCAGCATGAGAACCCAGAAGATGCACTTTACCTCATGTGCGGACCTCCTATGATGGTCGGAGCGGTTGTAAACCTCCTCGACTCACTCGGAGTTCCACCAGAGAACATCCTCTACGACAACTTCGGAGCATAAGTCTCCATCTTCAACATAAAGGCCCGGCCGACAGTCCGGGCCTTTTGAATATTAAAAGACATCTTTCATGAATGCGATAATCATGGCAGCGGGGACATCATCCCGATTCGCTCCCCTCTCATACGAAAAGCCTAAAGGACTCCTTGAAGTAAAGGGAGAAATCCTCATCGAACGCCAGATACGCCAGCTCCAGGAAGCGGGCATCAGGGAAATCCTTGTAATAGTAGGATACAAGAGCAGCCAGTTCATGTATCTGGAGGAGAAGTACGGGGTCAAGCTCGTCATGAACGAGGATTACAGCATATACAACAACACCTCGTCCATCATGCGCGTGCTCGACAGGCTTGAGGACACTTACATATGCTCTTCGGACAACTATTTTCCATCAAACGTATTCATAGAAGATGTAAAGGACAGTTATTATTCAGCCCTGTATGCAGAAGGCCCTACTAACGAATACTGTCTCTCAACAGATGAAGACGGGAACATCACCGAAGTCACCGTCGGAGGCTGCGACTCCTGGTACATGCTGGGCCACGCATTCTTCAGCAAGGAATTTTCGGAAAGATTCCGTGAGATAATGGCCGAAGAATACAAGGACGAGAAGACCCGGACGGGATATTGGGAAGACGTATACCTCCGCCACATCGCAGACCTTCCTCCGATGAAGATACGGAGATACAGGCCGCATGAAATCGAAGAATTCGATTCCCTGTCCGAGCTTCGCGCATTCGACCCGAAGTACCTGAACGACACCGGAAGCCGGATAATGCGGAACATATGCTCCGTACTCTCATGCGAGGAGAAGGACATAGACGACATAACTGTCCTCAAGAACGGAATGACCAATTCGTCATTCCGCTTCACCTGCCTGAAAGACGGCAGGAAATATGTCTACCGCCATCCGGGCGAAGGAACGGAAGAATTCCTCAACCGCAGGAGCGAGTATTTCAGCATGCAGGTGGCAAAGTCCCTCGGTCTGGACAAGACCTTCATCCATATGGATGCAGAGGAAGGATGGAAGATATCGTACTTCGTCGAGAATGCGCGCATCCTGGACTATCACAATCCTTCGGAACTGTCCAAGGCGCTCAGCATACTCGCCAGACTGCATGAAGCCAACATCCGGTCTGAATTCCCATACAGGCTTTGGGATCAGGCGAACGACTTCCTCAAGAAGATACAAGCCTTGGGAAAAGACGACACTCCGGACTTCTACGACCTCAACGAGCGCATCAGCCGCCTCCACCGTCATGCGATGGAAGACAACTGGCCGGAATGCCTCAACCATTGCGATGCCCTTGCGGCAAACTTCCTGATTTCCGATGACAGCAAGGAAGACATCGACATGACGCTTATAGACTGGGAGTATTCGGGACAGGGAGACACGGCTCAGGACCTGGGTTCGTTCATCGCCTGCTCCGACCTGAACTACGAAGAGGCTCAGTTCGCCATAAAGGCATATCTGGGACATGAGCCGTCAGACGAAGAGCTGCGCCACTATCTGGCTTATACGGCGATAGCCTCATACTGCTGGTATCTGTGGGCCATCTACCAGGAGTGCAACGGCGTTGATACCGGAGATTTTCTTGACCTCTGGTACAGATACACATATATCTACTCGGAAAAGGCTATGGCCTTATATTCAGCGGAATAAGGAGTACAGCTTCACAAGAACCTGCATAGGAAGCCACACATCGGAACCTCCACGGATCCGGGCCTTTCTTATACCCTCTGCAAGATAAGGATACTTTGTATAAAGATCCAATCCATAAGCGATTGAATACCAACCGGCCTGAATAAGGATATCATCAAATATGACAGCCACTGGATTCTCTGAAAGAGGGACATCACGATATTTCTCATACAGATCGAGGAAATTCATCGCATATTCATTCTTTCTGCGCTTGCGTCCCTGTCTTGTGATTGAAGACGGATTGTTCTTCCGGTAATGATAGACGACCTCGTCCAAGCGTTCTATGCTTGACGCATAGCCTGCCAGCTGGGTAGTCACATAACAGTCCTCGGCGTACGAGTATTTTGGGAAATATATCCTGTTCTTCTTATAAAGTTCCGTCCTGACACACTTGTTGCACAAGGTTCCGAATGCCCTATGGTTATACATGTTCCTGACGTACCTGCCCTTGTCAGCTGCTGTGTAGAATCCTTCGGTCTTGACGCTTGATCTGGACTCGTACTCCTTCACATAATGGAAGTATATGATGTCTGCTCCTGTCTCTTCAGCCTTTGCAGCGATCTTTTCGAGAGAATCAGGCGAAAGCCAGTCATCAGGATCGACATGATATACATAATCCCCTGTAACATACTCAAGCCCCGTCATACGTGCTGCAGGAAGCCCCCCGTTCTCCTTTTCGACAATCACGATACGGTCCTTCAAACTGGGGTACCTGCTATCGATCAAGGATTCGAGCACCTTTATGGAATCGTCTTTCGTCCCGTCATTCACAAAGACGAACTGAAGATGCGGATAGGACTGGCTGAATACCGACTCGGCAAACTCAGCTATGTATCTTTCAACTCCATATACCGGAACTACAAGGGATATTGTCACAGGACGGTTCATATTACAGCTCATATTTTGATTTTACAGGGAAGGCAGACTCAAAGGCATCAAGGATGGCATTCCTGAGAACCTCATACCTCTTGTCGCTGAGATGGACATCGTTTATGCAGACAAGATTACGGTCAGGATTCTGCAGAAAGCTCTTCAGTTCCTGCGGAGAGGCCACTGATACTGAAAAATGCTTATTGGAAATCTTCTTCCGGATCACCATCCCCTTATAGTTCATGTAATCAAGGAAAAGATACTGGTTCAGATTCTCGCCAGTACGGGTGCGGCATGATGACGTAGCACGCACTTCGGGCTCGACCATGGCATATAGTTTCTCACATTCGCTCTTCAGCATCGGCGAACAGATGTGCTGTGGACGGGTAAAGAAGACGGACGGCTTCATGCCCAGGGCCTTTCTGGCAAGTCTGTCTGAATTCCGGCAAATCTTCTTGTACATATTTGTAGCGAACAGATGGCGGTAGTATCCGATCACAGGCTTTCCGTTCAGGAAGAAATCCTCTTCCCTGCAGTCTCCCACCGGGAACATGTCGTCGTTGAAGTAAAGATATTCTTCATCAAGACCCGGGATCCTGTGCAGATGCATCTCTATCGGATTGCAGTTGAAGGTCGGGAGGAATTCCGCCGGTATTATGTCGCTGTGAAGCACGATCTTAAGATTGGCCTTGTCCGCCCATTCCGGCACCTGGGACTCATGCGAGACGACCAGATACACATTCCGGATAAAAGGCATCTTCCGCTCAATTCCTCTTAAAAGATACTTCAAGGTGCCCCAGTCCCTGAAACGCTTCTGCATCACAGGCACATTGGTATGCTTCTCATAATCCTTCTTCCAGACAGGATCGTTTCCGTCAACGTATGTGATTACAATATCCATAATTATTTATTAAGGTCGTTCTTGATCTGGGTCGTGCTGATTTCAGGAGTTCTCGGAAGATAGACAACTTCCACGCCTTCCTCCTTCAGGAAATCGAACTTTCCCTCCCAGTCATCACCCATCACGAAGACATCTATGTCATATTCATGCACATCCGTGCGCTTCTGCTCCCAGTTTGTTTCGGGAATCACAAGGTCCACATATCTTATGGACTCCACCATGGCCTTGCGCTGCTCGTATGTAAAGTAGCATTTCTTGCCTTTTTCGTTCCAGTTGAACTCGTCGGATGAGACGACTACAACCAGATAGTCACCAAGCGCCTTCGCTCTGCGCAGAAGGTTTATATGTCCATAATGAAGAAGGTCGAATGTACCGTATGTTATTACTTTTTTCATTGCTTGCTATTCTTTACCGAAAATTTCATCCTTATATTCCTGACAATGGATAGCCTTGCGGAGCTGTTCCTCCGTCGGCAGCTTCCTCCAGTCTCCGTAAAGCACCTTCAGATACCCGTCCGCATCGTGTGGCGCAGGCATCATCATCCCTTCGAATTCAGCTTCTGACACAGGCAGAAGCATCTCAGGCGCATACGCAGCCTTGGTCCAGCCGGTTCCCAACGCATAATGGTACTCGCCTTTCGGATTGATCTTTCCTATAAGCCTGAATAGAGGGAAAAGCAGTCTGAAGCATATGAACTGGCCAAAAGAGATAAGGGCATGCCTCACGCTGCGGCATCTGACATGGGCCGTATAATTTATGAAAAGCTTATAGAAGAAGCGCGCCAGCGAAACGGAGAGGCGGCTGGTCTTTTCGATTGCGAAGATGTCGATGCCGATTCCGGCCCATCGGTAGTAATCGTATCTCTTGCTCTTCACCTTGACGCATCCTTCCTTCTTGCGGAACTTGCCGAACGTATTTACATAATCCTTGTCGGTCCTGATGCAGTGGAAGACAAATTCATCGCTTTCCAATTCACACAGAATCTTTTCCAACCTGTCATAATCCTCCTTCATGAGCACTATGTCGATATCGTCATCCCATGGAATGAAGCCCTTGTGTCTCATGGCCCCGAGCAATGTGCCCGAATCCATCCACCACTGAATGCCGTTGTCCCGGCATATGTCGGCAACCACCTTCAGAATACGGGATAATTCCTTCTGGTCGCGGCGCAAAAGGGAGCCTTCGGGGTTATATCTGCTGAAATCCATCTGACGAATTCTATCCATAAATTTACAATCTGTAAAAATAGACATTTTTTTCATATCTTTGGCATACAAATGCAAAGGATATGATGTCTGTAAAGAAAACGGTATCGGCAATCAGCTGGAGGCTCAACAGGTTCTTCATGGCTTTCGGCAATCTATTCTCTCTGATCATACGCGGCTTCACCAAGGTAAGGAAAGGCAGAGTGATGATGTGGGCGTACACATTCAAGCAGTACGGATGCAATCCGCGATACCTGACGGAATACCTTCTGGAAAACAACCCGGAGTTCGAGATATGCTGGGTCTTCAGAAGAAAGGTGGACATATCAGGCATTGACAAGAGGATCAGATGCGTCCGGTACCTGTCTTTCAGGTACTTCCTGCTTGTCAATACGGCAGAGTTCCTGATAACCAACGCCCGCACAGACCCGTACAGGATGTACTGGACTAAAAGGCCGGGACAGAAATACCTTATGCTCTGGCATGGAGGAGTAGCGCTCAAGAAGATCGAGAAGGATGCAGAAGACAAGCTACGATACAGCTATCTGAAGAAGGCGAAGATCGACTCCAGGACATGCGACCTCATGATCTCCGGCTGCAGTTTCCAGACCAGGCTGCTCAGGGAATCATTCTGGTATTCGGGAGAGATACTCGAAAAGGGCATCCCTAGATGCGACATCTTCTTTGATTCTGCAAGACACAAGAAGATTGAAGAAGAGGTCAGAAAGACATATTCCATTCCAGCTTCCGACAAAATAATACTGTATGCGCCTACATTCAGGGCAGACCACAGCATCGAACCGTATAGAATCGATTGGGGAAAGGTCATTCCGGAGCTGGACAGGATTTTCGGTGGCACGGGAATCACCGTCCTTTTAAGACTTCATCCTAATCTGATAAACAAGGTAGACACATCTTCCCTGACCTGCTATGATAAAGTCGTTGATGCGACCTCGTATCCTGACATGCAGGGACTTCTGTGCATCACGGACATGCTTATAACCGACTATTCAAGCTCGATGTTCGACATAGGAATGCTACGCAAGCCGTGCGTACTCTATGCGACCGACATAGAGAAATACAATAGAGGCTACTACTTCAGATTCGACGAGATGCCGTTCCCGCTTGCAAGAAACGAGAAGGAACTTCTTGAAAGAATAAAGGAATTCAATATGGAGACCTATCTCATGAACCTTGACAGGTTCTATGAGGAGAAGATAGGCATGGTCGAGAACGGAACTTCAAGCAAGGCTTTGAGCGAGTGGATGACCTCGCATTCCCTTTCCTAGTCCTGATAACGCATCAGCATCTTCCTGATGCCGTCCGAGACGCTTTTGGCTGCATCTGTAGCCAATTCAAACGCCTCAGCAATATTCTTGTATTTCATGAGTTCTATAGGGTCTGACTCATGGGTGAAGATATACCCTATATACTCGGCAAAAGTATCATCCGCTGCATGTTCCAGTTCGGTTATCCTTTCGCACTGGACAGCGATCTTCGCATAGTTTTTCTTCAGGTCGCCGAACAGAGGCATCAGCTTCTTGATCGAATCTGCAGACGCATGGATATATTGTGCGAGATCGGCAATCTGCTGATCTATCCTTTTCGGCATGTATAAAGGAATCGACTTAGCGGAATCATTTATATTATCGAGGAACGTATCGATATTCATGGCGACAGTCTGAAGATCGCTTCTCTTTATCTTCCTTATCAGACCTTCGTAAAGCTGTTCATGAAACTCGGTCAGAAGGGCATCTCCCTGCACTTCGCAAGCCTTGATCTCCTTTTCCAGCTTACGCCACTGGACAGGATCCATTGTCTCAGTCATCTCGCACAGCGATGCTGATGCATGAAGAAGATATGAAGCCTGCTGGGCGAATACCGGCAGGTAATGATTCTTGCGTGTCCTGAATAATCTAGAAAAACTAAACTTTCCCATAAGTCAAATCCGTTGATATCCTTCAAATTTATAATCTTTTTGTCAATAAAATAAATTTTATGATGATAAAATAAATTTTAGCATATAAAAAAAAGAAAAATCTCATGAATCTTTTTTATGATCTGATGATGAATCGGAACAGCCGGCATAGATTTGCAGAAAAAAGATGAAACGACTTTGGGCCATGATTTCTGCTGTTCTGCTATGCATATGCAGTCACGCTCAGCCACGGTTCTGCCTCGGTATCGACCTTGGAAGCCTTATCAGGAACGGAGGAATAACCGTCACTGCCGGCTGCGGATTCAGCAGCAGATGGTCGGTATCATGGAGGGCGGAGTGCGGCATCAGCCCGTTCTCCGCCAAAGAGGATAACGAATACGACGAGCATCTCGGAGAATTCGAAGTCCCAAGGGAAAAAACTCAATCAATAAGGAACAGCAGCGTAGGGTTCCAGTACTGGACAGGTTCCGCATTTGACGGAGTCTATCTGGAAGCCGGAGTCAGATGCACTCAAGACATGAGGGCGGACTGCTGCATAGGGGCGGGTTACTGCATCCCCATATGCAAGGGTCTCTGCACGATCATATCAGCCGGAACAGATATCCTGTCGACACTGCGTGAGGGAAAGGCATCGGGGACAGGATTGAGCATAGGAGTATATTGGACAATCGGAAAAGTATCGCAATGAAGACAAGCATGCAAAACAGAAGTCGGGAGAAAAGTATCTATTCTACAATTTCTATCAAGCTAATAATTCTACATCTAATGAGGCTCATTCTGAGCACTATCACGACCTTGCTTATTCTCCCGGCGCTGTTTTCATGTACAGAAGTCATCGACAGTCCGGCAGACGAAGGCAACGGTACGGAAGTAATGACGAAGGTCTCGCTGGAAACTCCGGAAGACTACGCTGTCAGAGGAGCGGTCGACATATTCACCTTCAATAATGGAGGTGTCCGGCACCTCGACTCCTACCAGCATATGGATTCGTTTTCCGGGCAGAGCATCGACGTGCGGTCTCAAAGCGGGGAGAAGACGTTATTCATATGTACAAACGCCCAGAGGGCCACATACGACTGGACCAGCGTTAATTCTATGGAAGCATTGGACAAAGCATATCTGGAACTTCAGAAAGAAAAAAGGGAAGCCTTATGCGCGACTGCAACAGGTGAGATAACAGCTGGAAGCGCCGGATCCAACAGATTCGAACTGAGGAGGATGGCAAGCGAGATTGTCCTCCAGTCTATACGGTGCGACTTCAGCGGAAGCTGTCATGAAGGAGAGCGTATCACTGATGTATGCGTCTACCTTACAAATGTAAATTCGCGCTGTCCGGTAACGGCTGACGGGGAGATTCTCCCGGGAGAAATCATCAATTCAGGAAAGCTCGACATGGATGACGTCGCAGGATTCAAGGAGCCTGACATGGTATATCAGAAGCTGGAAAAAGACATTTCCGGCGAGCGGATGAACGTTGGAATGAGTTTCATATGCTATCCCAACACCAGTCTTCAGGAAGGGCCGGGAACTCCTTTCACCAGGCTTGTGATCGAAGGAAAGATAAATGGAGAGACGTACTGGTGGCCGATAGACATAAACCGTTCCGGTGGCAGGGATGTTCCCGGAATCAGCAGAAACAGCAGATATGTATTCGACATCACAATCTCACGGAAGGGGATGAAGGATCCGGACACGGCAATAAGCGCAGACATGGCGCAAGTGCTTATGAGCGTACTTCCTTGGAAGGAAACGGATGACAAGCGGGTAATGTTCCAGAACACAAGAATCATATTGAAGACTCCCGGATCAGGGACGAAGGCAGTGCTCACGGAAGAAGGCAAGGTCAATGACATGAATATCCTGGCATTTGCCGACGGCGTATTGGAGAAATCCTTATGGGAGAGCCGCATTCAAGGAGACGGAGATCTGGACTTCGACATCTCTTTGGTCAAAGGCAGGACCTATACAATAGCCGCATTTGCAAATCTGGGAAAAAGGCTGAAGCCGAAAGATCATGCAGAGCTGGAGAAGACCATTGTGGAGATGCCTGAAGAAGACGGATTCAGGAACGGACTTCCGATGAGCGCAATGATTGAAGACATTACGCCCGATGATGATGGAAGCATGACGATGGAGCTGGTCAGAATGACCGCAAAGATAAGCATCAGGATGGACAGGAGCCGCTTGGCCAAGGACGTCAGGCTCACCGTAAGAAATGTCCGCATAGGAAACTGCCCGAAATATGTATCCGTCATAGGACCGTCAAAGGCTGAATCATATCACGATGTCTTTGAAAGGGGTTTCGAACTTACGCCGGACCAGTGCCGGTCGCTGAATGTATCCGGCCACGCAGGATTGAGCGATTATGTGTCTGTCTACATGTTTGAAAATATGCAGGGCGAAGACATTACCGTCGATGCATCATCATTCATCGAAATGGAGATGGATTATCTGTCCACTGAACTCATCAGTTACGACAGCCCGCTCATCTACAGGTTCTACATTGAGGACGAGGAAGGCGGATACGACATCGAAAGAAACAGCCATTACCACTTCACCGTCACCCCTGAAGGCGACGGACTGTCAGCAAGCGGTTGGAGCATAGACAAGAGCGGCATCGGCCCCGTAATACCGGTCTTCGAGATCATGCCGGGAGACCTGGTTGAAGGACATGTGGGTGATACCGTCAGGGTCTGGTGTGAATGCTATCCCCGCACCGCGCCGTTCGATCCCGGATATGAAGAGCTGGCTTATGACAAGAGCAGAGGCATCTACGACTATAAGGTCGACGATGACGGACATGGGGTAACATTATACCTGAAGAAGCCCGGGGCGGGCATTGTATACATGAGTGCCGGAGAACCGATAAACAGAAGCGGGATGGTCCTGATCAATGTTCTGCCTTAGCGGAGGTACTCTGCCGTATGCGATTCACTGCACGCGGCCAGGTCTTCCGGAGTACCGGCAAAGACCAGATTTCCGCCTGCATCTCCGGCTTCCGGACCGAGATCGATCACCCAGTCGGCAGCACGGATCACATCCAGATTGTGCTCTACCACGACTATAGTATGGCCCTTTGCAAGAAGGGCATCGAACGACTTGAGAAGCTTCTCCACATCATAGAAATGCAGACCTGTGGTCGGCTCGTCGAAGATGAACAGTATCTTCTGCTGCTTGGACTTCGACGCCTGTTCGCCGCTCATCGAGAGGAAATATGCGAGTTTGATGCGCTGGCTCTCACCGCCCGACAAAGTGCTGCTGCTTTGTCCGAGCTTTATGTATGACAAGCCTACATCCACCAGAGGCTGGAGCCTTTCAGCGATCCTCTTCGCAACAGGATCGTCCTGTGATCCGAAGAAAGATATGGCCTCATCTACGCTCATGTTGAGTATGTCGTCTATGTTCTTTTCCTTATAGCGCACTTCCAGAATACCAGGTCTGAACCTCTTGCCGCCGCAGGATTCACATACCATGGACACATCGGCCATGAACTGCATTCCTATCTTTACGAATCCTTCGCCCTGACATTCCGGACACCTACCTCCGTCGATATTGAAAGAGAAATGGGACGGTGTGTATCCGTTCATCCTGGCATACTGCTGGTCGGACAGAAGCTTTCTGATGTCATCATATACCTTGAGGTATGTCACGGCATTCGATCGGGAGCTCTTTCCGATCGGATTCTGGTCCACATACTCCACCTGAGTGATGCGGTCCAGGCTTCCTGAAAGGCCTCTGAATGTGCCCGGGGCCGAACCTGCCTGGTTTATATGGCGATATAGTGCAGGATAAAGTATGTCTCCCACCAGGGACGACTTTCCGCTTCCGCTGACACCTGTAACCACCGTAAGGACCCCGAGAGGGAACTTCACGTTTATATCCTTCAGGTTGTGTTCCATCGCACCTTCAACGGTGATGGAATAGTTCCATGAATGTTTGTTCCTGACATAGCGGGCCCTGTCCCCTCCAAGATACTGCAGGGTAAGCGACTTCTCACGTTCTTCCTGACTCTTCTCCCCTTCGAGAGATCCCTGGAAGACGATCTCTCCACCGTTGACTCCGGCCTTCGGACCGATATCTATGATAAGGTCGGCCGCCCTCATTATCTCCTCGTCATGCTCGACGACGACAACAGTATTGCCGATGTCGCGCAGACGCTTCAGAACGTCTATCAGCCTTGCAGTATCCTTCGGATGAAGGCCTATGCTCGGCTCGTCAAGTATGTAGAGCGAACCGACAAGAGAGCTTCCCAGAGCTGTGACAAGATTGACTCTCTGACTTTCACCGCCCGACAGCGTGTTTGATGTACGGTTCAGCGTAAGGTAGCCCAGACCGACATCAAGGATATATCTCAACCTGGACTCGATTTCCTCCACAGCCTTGCGTACCACCTTATACTCCCAATCCTCAAGTGAAAGATTCTCGAAGAAAGACAGCAGCTGCTCCACATTCATGCACAGAAGTTCGTGGATGGTCTTTCCGCCCAACTTCACATACATCGCTTCCTTACGGAGCCTGCTGCCTCCGCATTCCTTGCAGACCGTCCTGCCGGAGTAGCGGCTGAGCATGTATTTGTACTGTACCTTATACCTGTTGGATTCGACCCACTTGAAGAACTCGTTCAGGCCGAATATGGAATCCTCCTCCGTTGGTCCCTGGCATCCGTTCCAGATAAGGTCCCTTATTTCCTGGCTGAGGTTGCAGTACGGTTCGAAGATCGGTATGCCGTAGCGGGCGGAGTTCCTTACCAGCTGGTCCTTGAACCAGCCCATCTTCTCCCCTCGCCAGCACGCTATAGCGCCGTCATATATGGTCTTGCTCTTGTCAGGAACGACAAGGTCCTCGCTGATGCCGATGATCTGGCCCAGACCGCCGCATACGGGGCATGCGCCCAGAGGGCTGTTGAAGCTGAACATGTATTCATCCGGCCTTGCGAACTCGATTCCGTCGGCTTCAAAACGGTTTATAAAGCCTTTCATCTCCACTTCCATGGAATCCGCACGCTCCTTCCTCACGAGAAGAGATCCGTTGCCCTTGTCGAAGGCCGAATCGATCGAAGCATGGAGACGGGTCTGAAGGTCTTCCCAGTCTGTCTGGGAATAGGATTCTTCCGGAAGTCCGTCCGTCGTGGCAGGGACCTTCAGCCTGTCTATAAGAAGATAAAGTTCAGACGGGTACTCCCCTGTCTGCGCCATCTTCATGACTTCCTCGATACGCACAGCCCTATCGGTGAAGAAACGGGAATATCCTTCTTCCTTCAGCTGAAGCATGAGCTCGACCTTGTCTTCTCTTGCATCCCAGTTCAGATCGGCAAGAAGATATACTGCAGACGCTCCCCCTTCAAAGATGTATCTCATGACATCGCCTGCCGTATGGCACTTGACTTCCTCGCCTGTGACAGGCGAGTATGTGCGCCCGATACGGGCGAAGATCATACGCAGATAGTCGTATATCTCCGTGCTTGTAGCTATCGTAGAGCGTGGATTGCGGGTATTCACCTTCTGCTCGATGGCGATTGCGGGAGGTATGCCTTCGATAAGCTCGACATCCGGCTTCGACATACGTCCGAGGAACTGCCTGGCATATGAAGACAGGCTCTCCGCAAAGCGTCTCTGGCCTTCGGCGAAGAGTGTGTCGAAGGCAAGGGATGACTTTCCCGAACCGGATATGCCCGTAATGACCACGAACTTGCCTCGCGGTATTTCTACAGTTATATCCTTCAGGTTGTTTACCTTGGCCTTTCTTACTATTATGTTCCCTTCTTCTGCCATATGCCGTCAATATTATCGGAGCCCGTAAAATTACAAAAAAATGCCCGAACTGCATCAGTCCGGGCAAAGAATTATTTGCTGATGGTGTAGCCTTGGGCAATGATGAACTTCAAGGTTTCCATGGAAGTTCTTCTGTCATAGTCCTTTTCCACTTCGGACAGTTCCTCATACGGGACCAGACACGGATGCTGCTTGAGCGCATCATTCCTCGGTCCCCTGGTCCATCCGTCCGCGATACGGCCCGCCGCCCAGACTTCATGGACATTCTTCGCCAGAGCCTCGCCCAGCACCTTCAGGTCATCCGGAATCTCAATGTCGGCCGTATCTACCGGCCGTGGAGTGTAGGTCTTGTCCATATCAGTAACGTTTAACGCATCACATCTATTATATTCCTCACAATAGCCCTGTCATAGTCTTTAGACCCTTCCAGAAGTTCATCGTATGGAGCTATATCCTTGTTCTGGAACAATGTCTTCTTTTTCTTATTATGCTCGTCCTTCGCCGCCTTCTTCACCTCATCATCCTTAGATTCAAACCTAACCTTGAAATCCATACGTTCTTCATAATCGAAAGCCTTGAATCCGACCAGAAGACGTTCCATATTCCATCGGTTGTGCTCAACTTCAGACAGGATTTCAACCTGGTCTTCCGACAAGGACTGATACGGCATCTCCACCTCCACTCCGACACTCCTCAATTTCACAGGTATCGAATTGGCAGAATACAGATTTGACTGCTGGAACGCATACTGCATCTTGAACCAGCTGTCATCCAACGACTTATCATCCGGCATAGCGACAAAATCATATGTATGATCGTACAGATAGCTGATTCTCTTGGCACGCTTAAGCCGCTCCCTGTATTGCATGTCATAACATTCAGACTTCATGCCGAAAGGATATATGTGGGCAAACCTGTCAGATCTCTTGGCGGTCTTGAGAACTTCTCCACTTGATTTCTGGTAAACAAAAATCGGAATATCCTTCTCATATATCGACGATGGAAGATACAAAGCCACAGCGACATTCGTTTCGGGTTCATGATTGCAAACAGCTATCGAAAGGTATTCCGTCTCACCATCAGCCTCCGCGCATTTCTTAAGATAATCCCTTACCGGTTCTGACTCGATTCCACCATCCAGGAACTCCCACTCGACATCAAGAAATCCTTTACCGTCATAAGCATGAGGACCGAGGAATTTCTGAAGAGGTTTATATTCCTTACCCTGATCGTTCCCTTCCGAATCCCAACTGATATATCTGGCATATGACAGATCCATCAGATTGGAGAAATGGCCTCGGAAGAAATCCATTTCCTGTCTGATATTCTCACTTACGAACGTAATCTTTGTCCTTTTATTTCCACCCTTGCTGAAATTCGGGAAATGGCATATATGAGCTGCAGTCATAGCCATGGCGTATGCCATCTGCGTCATTCCTACAATTACAAGGTGAACAGTTGCTTCGCTGTCCTTACTAATGCCGTTTCTATCCAATGCCGGATATGGAATACCATCCTCATAGTCTCTTGAAACAAAAACACGCTGGGCGGCATTTTCAAGTTCATTGATTACTGTCAGCCTAAGATTTCCGAAAGAACCGCTGTCAGACTTATAATAGAACACATGTTCCGAAGACAAACGTTCCAGAACCAGAAAACAGTTGATCGGATGGGAGGACTCTCCACACACCTTCTTCAGAGAAGACCAGCACTCCAGGTTCAATGCATCATGCATCTCCTCACCGTCTTCTCCCAGAATATAAATGCTCTCCGCCTCCTGCGCTTCGACGCTTGACAATGACGCAGGAATGGTTCTATCACCATAAAGCACGTATAAATTAGAGTCCGACGCCTCAGGAATACGTGAAAAGACGAACTCCCGGGCCTTCTCCGCATCACGCTTTGTAAATATTACAATATCACGTTCCTTATTGGCGGGATCCTTGAGAACGGACTTGATTATGTTAAGCAGCATTGCGTTTGAACCCAGAATCAGGACATGATTCTGAAAACGGTATCTGACCTGTCCGCGGGAGAATGACTCCAGACGACGGCTTAAAGAGTTGCCTATGACATTGATGATGAAACTGGTGAATACGACCGCGCCTGTAAGTGTAACAAAGAGCTGCACCCATGTATTGCCGTTTTCTTCATCACTGCCGACAAACGAACCAGGATCAAGCATAAGCTCCACCACACGCCATGATTCTACCTTGAAGAGCGCGCCCATTCCCACCCAGAAAAGTGACACGGCCACCAAGATGATGACTATCCATAAATACTGCGCCCAGTTTCCCCTATAGAAAGACCGGTCAAAAAACTGAAGAAATTTTCTATTTAGCCGTCTCATTGTCAGCTTGCTTTTTATCTTTAAGACAATCATCCAAAGATTGTTTAGCGACTTCATCGAAGTATTTGAAAAGACGTGCGTTATGGGCTTCCATCTCCCGAGCCACACAATTCAGATAGCGCTCATAGGTCTGCATGTCGGCACGGTAGCGCCTTATCAATACGATCATCGTAACAATGAAGGAGGTCATCCATGCCACCAGAGCACATATGATAAGCGTCACACAGCAGACAGTGTTCAGACCATCCAGTCCGTCCTCGACCATCAATCCTACAAATAATGCAAGTGCAATGAAATGCAGCAGCAGAGTCAGAAAGACCCCCCAGCGTATCGACGGTTTTTTACATGGTACACATTTCTGCTGAATTCTTGTAATATCCTTGTCCATCTTCAGGATATCGTTCCAGAAATCATTAATATTACCCATATTTTCAATCATTAAGTTTTACTGTATCACACCATCATTCCTAAGATGCTCCTGTATCTTCCTGCTGCAGTACTTGCGAAGACTGTTGCAGAAGAAAAGGAAAAGTATCATGATCAGCAGCGCAGGAACAGGGCTGACATCTGTTACGGACAAAAGCGTATTGTATATTCCATGAGCCATAATAGGAGCTATGAGCACAAGATACCTGTCACGCGCCGGAGCAAGAGGATCAAACCTGACCAGAGAATAATAATAGCCCATCAGGATTCCGTTGAAGAAATGGCCCGGAACGGCAAACAGAGCCCTCATGATGCCGACAGACACCCAGTCGTCGTAATTCGTGAAAAGATACATTATGTTCTCAAAAGCAGCAAAGCCCAAGGCCACGCAAGACGCATATACGATGCCGTCCATATGTTCATTGAAATACGCGCTGCTCCTTACAAGAAGCCAGAACATCAGGAATTTTGCAATTTCCTCCGGAATGGCGGCTCCAAAGAAAGAACTGGCCACAGCACCCCAGAAGGTCACGGGCTCATCCACATAGAATCCGAGTCTTCCTAAAGGGCCGGATATCATCAGGGACACAA
Organism: Bacteroidales bacterium; assembly: GCA_017461285.1. The sequence continues at coordinate 17,002 of JAFTYS010000110.1, forward strand.
AGATCGAGATGACTCCATAGCCAAACGCCTTGAGAAGTTCCTTGACCGGTTCCTGCTGGAATTTATCTTTGCGATAGATGTAATAAAAGAGCACGACAGCCGGCGCCAGAGCCGCAGCGGTAATAATCAGTCCTTCCATAACTTTATATTAATCTGATTTATAAATCACTCACGGCCCGTCAGCGCAGAAAAGACGCTTTCCACCTTAGCCAGAGCAGAAGCAGCATCCACTGCACTGTCAAGGAAAACAACAGCGTCGTCATCAGGAAGCGTTTCATTGAAACTGTCATCATCCGATACCTGACCGGTTGCTCCGGAAGCCTTGAGAATAGATGTCAGCTCATCTATCCGGACACGTGCGAAAGTGAAGACCGATGAGCAGGACAATATCGAGAAGAAACGTTCCCAAAACGAATACCTGATATTTGAACATACAGTCTCAAGATATTCTATAAGGTCATTTCTATATACCAGAATATCTTCGTCATTGGTGTTCAACAGACGTTCAGCCAAGGACATCTTCAGCGCATCTGCATATGACTTATCCAATGCCGAAGAATCGGCTTCTGCCTGAAGAGCAGCATACTGAGAAGCACATTCAGTAATGTTTCTTTCTACCAAAGAGACTGCCTCAGACATATTCCGAATACCATTGAGCCATATGAAGCGCTCGATTCTTTTCACGATCTGCTCTTCAGCATCACGGACCAGCGCTTCAAGATCAAGGCTTCCGATATATTCCTCATACTCATGAGACACCGTATCGGTCACAGCGTCTCTTTCCAGCTCTGCCGGAATCGTCTTCACGAACTTTCCATCATCTGACTTGAAACGCTCAAAGTCCAGATGAGAATATATCGTTGCCCCGATCATTTCCCCGGAAGCATCATACACTTCCAAAGCCTGATCGACCGGGCCCGTTCCCGCAACCCCATATATAATCTCTGCGATTTCAGACACAGACTTTCCCGGGGCTTTCAACAAGTGGTTGTAAAGATCCATCATTTCTCGTCCCAATCCATATCCAACTTAATACCGCATTTGTCGCAGAACACCTGATGCCTGTAGATAGGGTGGCCGCATTTACGGCAACGGAACTCCTGGTCCGAATATCTGAGACGCTGCATCAGGGTCTTGTAAAGGTCTGTCTCTTCGCGTTTCACGAGGTCGTAGTCCAGCTTCATTACCAGCTTCAGGGTATTCACTGCCATATCGCGGTCAAACTTCTTCTCGCTGTCCGGAAGTTTCGAATATTCCACCATACATGGAGTCTGCTTCAACTCATCATTTCTGGCCGGACCATAGGTCCATCCCTGGGCCTGGCGTTCAACCGCCCATACATCATGGGCATTTTCAGCCATAGCTTCAAGCAATTCATTAAGATCTTCCGCCAATACCACATCTGACAGATCGATCGGTGTCGGAATATACTGTTTCATCTGATTTGTGTTATAATGGTCATTAATGAAGTAAATATACTCCGAATTTCCCTCTTTTCAAAATTTTATGTAAGTTTGTGCAATCGATAACACTTTGGGAAATATGGAATCACGTCTATACAGGTTCAACAACTCCTCACTGACCGTCATTTTCGGCGACATCATACAGTCAAAAGCTGAAGTCATCGTCAGCTCTGATGACACGGGAATTTCAATGGGAGGCGGTATCTCCGCCCAGATACGAAGGACTGGAGGAGAGATAATCCGTGAAGATGCACGCAAGAAACTGCCTGTCAATTTAGGAGATGTAGTCGTTTCGACTGCCGGAAATCTGGCATCCCAGAAGTTCATATTCCATAGCATGACAATCTGCGACGAGAATAAAAGGGAGATATATTCAGGCATGACGTCCCATCCCGAAGACGTGCAGGAGTACATCATACGGCATTCAGTAGACAAGTGCTTCAAGCTGATGCATATTTTAGGCCTGAAATCGATAGCCTTTCCATGCATAGGATCAGGAGCAGCCCACATCCCGTTTCTGAATGTCATAAAGCTGATGGCTGACGCCATTGCCTTAAACCTATGCAGCACCCAGAAACCCATGGAGATAGAGCTGTACATCTATAAGCAGGAAAATTATTTCACCGACATCGAGAAATATATCGAACTCTTCGAGATCTTTGCAGTAAAATCAGCACTAGTCCAACATTCACAACCGGCAGGGGCGACATTCAGCATAAGTCCAAAGATGAAGACGGACACGGCCATTGCCCGTGAAGACATGAAACACAGGGTCTTCATAAGCTATTCCCGAAAAGACAAAGAAAAAGTATCTGCCGTGCGGCAGATACTTGACGAACAGAACATCCCGTACTGGATAGATATCGAAGGCATTTACAGCGGCGAGAATTACAAGGCCGTCATAGTAGACGCCATAGATGCGTCCGAAGCGGTCATCTTCATTTCTTCGCAGAATTCCAATGAATCCATAAACGTAATAAGAGAAATGGGATATGCGGTAAGGCAGGACAAGATAATCATACCTTTGCTGCTTGATGACGCGCCATATGCGAAGAGCATACGCCTGGACATAGCAGACATAGACCAGATCTGTTTCACGGGAGACGAGGATTCAAAAGCGAAGCTGCTCACGAGCCTGGCCTATGCCTTAGCCAGATAGATCTAAGAGATTTACTCATCAAAGAAATTAGTGTTGGCTTCATCGGCACTGAATTCCGGCGCAGCCATGCAGTCGTAAATCCTTTCACGGCTTCGGTTCAGACGCATGCTCATCACTCTGGTGCCTGCAGATGTGCTCTCGAACGACATAGCATTGGTAATCGACATGGCAGCGGCTACTGCCTCCACATCCTGGTTCGCACCGATATAGGCGAACACCCATCCTTTTCCTTTAAGTTCGTCTACCATAGTCTTCACAGCCTTGCCGCTATACTCCTTTGATGCATTCTCATAGCCGTCTGTAACGACGGTCACAAGCACCTTGTCCCCTTCTGCGACCGCATTGCGAAGCGCATTCATGGAAATTCCCATCGCGTCATATAGCGCGGTACAGCAGTCCGGGCGATAGGTCTCCGATGTCAGTTCAGCGACCTCGTCAGCCGAAACACGGTCGCATATCGTCTTGACATCATCATTGAATGTCACCAAGGTGACATAATGCTTCTGTCCCTCATGCTTCTTCTGTGCGGCACGGATCGTCTGAAGTGTTTCATTCACGCTGTCGACAGCCTCCTTCCTGATGCTTCCCATCGAACCGCTCTCATCAATGATTATCAGGTTATATACGTTCACCTCGCGCTTGCGGATCTCCTTCAGATATGCAGCCACGTCCTCGATCGGCCGGAACGGCTCGATCACATCGAGATTCGTATCAATGACCGCATATACGTTCACCTCATCATTATCCTCCATTCCAAAGCCATCGCTGTCGGCAAAATACCTGCCGTCGGGATAGAGCATCCATGAGATCGCGCACAGACCGCTGCTGAACCCGTCGTACCTGTTCATGCATGCATATCTTACCGTCTTGCTCCTGGCATTGCCGACGCCATGTGCGCATGACCTTGATATGGCGGCATAATCAATCTCCTCATCGGCGGCCAACACGGTGCCATCTGCTGTCGAGAACTTGCGAATGGTACCGGCTGCCGTATTCGCCACATAAAACTCCTTGTACTTGCCGAAGAAAAACGCCATCCCATCTCCGCTGAGAACGCCGGTCATCCCCTTGAGTTCCGGACATCCTTCAACCGCAACGACTTCTTTTCCCTTAACCTCAAATCTTACTGATTCCCACCTGGTCTTCATAATGCAATACCCTTGTTCGTGCCGGGCGCAACTTCTAGTGATTACTTATTGATTATATCACTATAGAGACTTTGATTTGGGAAATCTATCAGATGGGGCGGAGAATTTCTTTGACGATAATCAGTCCGGTCATACATCTGTGTCAATATATGTTCAGAAACTGTCACAGGTGTCATTGAAATCAGTACAAAATGCGTGTTTTTGCTATACCTGTGTCATTTCCAATGCTAAAATTGACACAGGTGTAGATTTTAGTTCCTATGTTTGAAATCCAAATAAAATTGGAGTGAGCTTTGACAAGCTCATGAGGAGCGCTCAACGGGGCCGTCGGCCCCGGCCGCTAAGGCTAGCCCCGAGAAGTTTTTCATGGGTTTAAAGAAAAAAGCTACAAA
>JAFTYS010000111.1 GCA_017461285.1 Bacteroidales bacterium
AGACTACAGATACAATGAGATTCAGATGCCTGACTCGACCAACAAGCTTGTCAACAAGGTCATAGCCATCATCAGAGAAAACATGGAGAACTCCGACTTCAGCGTGGAGGATCTCAGCCACGAAGTCGGAATGAGCCGAGTCCACCTCAACAGAAAACTAAAGGAGACAATGAACATCTCCCCTAGCAACCTGATCAAGTCCATCAGGCTCAAGCAGGCGGCTTTCCTCCTTATAAACAACAAGGTGAACATCTCGGAAGTGGCATACAAGGTCGGATTCTCGACACATTCATACTTCTCGAACTCTTTCCATGACTATTTCGGACTCACGCCAACGGAATTCGTAGCCAAGTACATGGACTGCAAGGACGAAGAGACATTGAACCGCATATTCAAATAATTCAAAGGCTCGGACACTTTGATGTATCCGAGCCTTTGAATTATCCGATAATCAGGACTGCGCCGTCATTTCTGCAGACCTTCAGTTTCTTTCCTGCGCCCACATCTGACGATGAAGGATCGTTTCCTCCGTCAATCAGACGGACATCAGCCTTCCCGAGACCGAGAGCATCGAGCACATCCTTTACCTTGAACTCGACAGGAGTGTCCGTAGCGTTGGCCGCAGCCACATACCACCTGTCACCGTTCCTGCGTGCCAGAACCACGAATTCGCCAGGGATACCGTCGATATAACGGGTCTCGTCCCATGTCGTAGGCACTTCACGGAGGAAATCCAGACATACTGCCGGAGCATCATCCAGGTTGTTCGGAGTGATCGCGAAATTCTGGATAGGATTCTGGAAAAGCACACATGTAGCAAGCTGGAAGACATCCGTAGTACGACGGATTGTTCCGCGTGTATTTGACTTTTCAAGCCTTTCATTGAGGAAGCAGCCGCCGAACTCCATACATCCGACAGTATTGCGGATAAACGGATGCAGACATGCCGCCTGCGCCTCCTGATCGCACTCATACTGCGAGAATACAAGGTTTTCTGAAGCACGAACAGCCTCGCTGCCGACATAGTTAGGATACATCTTCTCCCATCCGCGAGGCAATGTACATCCATGGAAAATGACCATGAGGCCATGATCGTCTGCATCGCTGAGGATAGCCTCATAAAGCGCCATGGTCTCCTGCTTGTCTCCGCCGAAGAAATCCACCTTGATTCCCTTTATTCCATTGTCCCTGAGCCACTTCATCTCCTTCTTACGGAGAATAGGGTTGCTCATGATATGCACCGGACTCTGCTCGATGTCATTCCACCATCCGCTCGAACTGTACCACAGGAAAAGTTCCACATTCCTTTCACGGGCATAGTCTACAAGCTCAGGAATGGCATCATGACCGATGGTCCTGTCCCACCAGTTGTCCACGAGAGTATAGTTGAAGCCCATTGCTGAAGCAAGGTCCACATACTTCTTCTGGTCTTCCATACGGATGCTTCCGTCCTGCCATACGATCCAGCTCCATGTTCCCTTTCCGAACTTATAGTCGTTGGCAGTCTCGTAAAGAGGCTCCACAACATCCCATGCAACGGTTGTCTCGACAATCGGCTTCAAGGTTTCACCCAAAGTAATTATCCTCCAAGGAGTTGCACCTGGAAGAGCGATTGCAGGCTCCGATGTACCGTTTCCGTTGTTTTCCTCCGGCATCGGATACTCCACCCTGTATGTCGCGCCGACACAGCCCTCGGAATTGCCGGATGTCTCATAGTACTCGCCCAGTCTAGAGCCGCAGAAACGGCCGTCAACTCCTGTTTCGCTCACAAGCACCCATCCGTCGCCCCCAAGCTGGAAAAGGCAAGGGAATGTGTATCCATGGCCATATTCAGACGGAGCGGTGACAGGCTTTCCGACACCATAGTACTCCTCATAGCTTGGCTTCGTACGCATCCAGCCGATCATCGCATCACTCTGAGGAGTCAGATATGTCTTTACAAAGTCATGTTCCGGAGAGTCATTGAACGAGAACTCAGTAAGCTCTTCAAATATCCTGACACTGCCGGCTCCCTCACGAGGAAGGATATAACGGAATGCCACATCATGACGGCCTACCCTGAATTCGACCTGTATGGTCTTTCCTTCAGGATTACGGAAAGTACATACGGCCTTCGTAGCTTCATAATCCACTTCCGAAGTCTTGCTGCGGTTCAGCCTGTAGCTGCCGCTGACCTCGGATGTTTCCATGCCGACAAACTCGAGCTGTGAGAAATCTCCGTTGTTCGTACGCATTCCCAGACGCGAAGTGCTGACGAATGGAACGCCATGGTGTTCTACCTGATAGTATGCCTTTCCGTCAATTGTCAGGATAATCACATCAGTCATTCCGTTCGGACCGGGGATATTTCCATGAATCTCGGCAGATAAAGCGATGGCCGCGCACATATGTGCAACGGCCACCATTATAAATGTTATGAATCTTTTCATAGTTGTTGCATATGCTAGAACATAGCCTTCACCTGGTTGTAAACGTTCTGAGCAGTGAATCCGAGCTTCTCGTCAAGCACCTTGTAAGGAGCAGAGAATCCGAAGCTCTCGAGACCGAAGACCTTACCGTTCGCGCCTACAAGACCTTCAAGGTTTACAGGAAGACCTGCAGTAAGACCGAAGATCTTTGCACCGCAAGGAAGGATCTCCTGCTGGTACTCCTTTGGCTGGCTGCGGAAGAGACCCTCCGAAGGAACGCTCACGATACGCACCTTCATGCCATCCTCACGGAGAAGAGCTGCACCTGCAACGAGGGTAGAAACCTCAGAACCGGAAGCTACGAGGATAACGTCAGGATTCTCGTCTGAACCGGCTACGATGTAAGCACCCTTCTCTGCCTGTGTATAGTCAGTTCCCTCTGGAAGCTGCTCGATGTTCTGACGAGAGAAGATGAGGGCTGTAGGAGTATCGACGTTCTCCATTGCCATCTTCCAGCACTGTGTAGTCTCGATAGAGTCAGCAGGACGAAGAACGAGGACAGAGTTCTTTCCGTGGTGGTTCTTGAGCTTCTCCATGAGACGGATCTGAGCCTCCTGCTCAACAGGCTCGTGGGTAGGACCGTCCTCACCTACGCGGAATGCGTCATGTGTCCAGATGAACTTCACTGGAAGCTCCATGAGGGCAGCCATACGTACTGCAGGCTTCATATAGTCAGAGAATACGAAGAATGTACCGCATGCAGCGATCACACCGCCGTGAAGAGCCATACCGATGCAGCAGCAAGCCATTGTAAGCTCAGCAACACCTGCCTGGAAGAATGCTCCGCCGAAGTCATCCTTTGTGAATGAAGTAGTCTCCTTGAGGAAGCCGTCAGTCTTGTCAGAGTTAGAAAGGTCAGCTGAAGCGCAGATCATGTTAGGAACCTGCTTTGCGAGCTGGCTGAGAACCGCTGCAGAAGCGTTTCTTGTAGCGTCGCCGGCCTTCTGCTGAACGAGAGACCAGTCAACCTTTGGTGCAGCACCGCTGAACCACTCTGCCTGTGCGACAGCCTTCTCAGGGTTTGCTGCAGCCCAAGCAGCTTCTTCTGCATGACGCTCTGCAGCGATAGCCTTGAGTTCCTCTGCACGCTTTGCATAAAGATCCTTCACTTCGTCGAAGATAACGAATGGGTTCTCAGGATCACCGCCGAGGTTAGCGACTGTATTCTTGAATGCGTCGCCACCG
>JAFTYS010000112.1 GCA_017461285.1 Bacteroidales bacterium
AAAAAGTTTTGCACTTTTATTTTTTGTGTCTATATTTGCAGTCCCAAATGAAAGGGAAACCATAATCGGGGTGTGGCGCAGTTGGCTAGCGCATCTGGTTTGGGACCAGAGGGTCCTGTGTTCGAGTCACAGTACCCCGACTTACAAAGGCTGATCTACGGGTCAGCCTTTTTTTGTAAGTCAAAGGCACAAAACATCCCGTTTTCGTGCCTTTGAACAAGAAAAATGCACTCAAAGGCACAAATATGGTCATTTTTGTGCCTTTAAAACATCAGACGGAGATGATACAGGCAAAAGGAATAGAAAAGTCGTTCGGCACGCTGAAAGTGCTCAAGGGAATCGATTTCAACGCTTCAAAAGCGGAAGTCGTGTCTATAATGGGTGCTTCTGGAGCAGGAAAGTCCACCCTTCTTCAGATTCTTGGCACATTGTCGACACCTGACGCCGGGTCTCTGGTCATAGATGGCGTAGAAGTTTCCCGTTTGAAAGGCGACGCGCTGGCCGAATTCCGCAACCGCAAGCTCGGCTTCGTCTTCCAGTTCCATCATCTCCTTCCTGAGTTCACGGCTCTTGAGAATGTCATGATTCCAGCATTCATAGCCGGACGTTCCCGAAAGGACGCTTCGGAAGCTGCTTCTGCGCTGCTGGCGGATCTCGGTCTGGCAGAACGCATAGGCCATAAGCCTTCAGAACTGTCGGGAGGCGAGCAGCAGAGGGTAGCGATCGCCCGTGCCCTGATAAACAGACCTGCGGTACTCTTTGCCGACGAACCTTCCGGAAACCTTGATTCCAAGACAAAGGAAGAGCTCCATCGTCTTTTCTTCGACCTGAGGGACAAATACGGGCAGACGATAGTGATAGTGACCCACGATCCCGACCTTGCCGCCATGTGCGACAGGTCTCTTTATATGGTGGACGGCCAGTTTGTATAATTGTCTGAGCCAATGGGAGTCTTTCGTTTCAAGAAGTTCGAAGTGGTGAATGAGCGCAGCGCCATGAAGGTAAACACCGACGGTGTCCTTCTCGGCGCCGCGATGACTATCCGCCTTTCAGACTCCAATCTGCTGGATATCGGCACCGGCACCGGCACCATAGCCCTCATGGCCGCCCAGCGCCTGTCGCTATGTTCCTGCGACGAAGGTCCGGTTGCCCGTCGGATCGAGCGAAGCATCTCCCCTGTTCTCTGCGATGAAGGTCTGACCGGCCGTCAGATCGGGCGAAGCATTTCCCTATGTTCCTGCGAAGCCGATCTGATGGCCGGTCAGACCGTTCTGAAGATAAATGCAATCGATATAGACGAAGCATCGGCGACGGAGGCCGAAGCGAACTTCCGCAACTCGCCATGGACCGGTCATCTCCATGCGTTCAACATGTCTCTCGACGAATTTGCCCGCAGGGAAGATGGAATAGAATATGACCTGATATTTTCAAATCCGCCGTATTTCGAAGACTCCTTCAATGCGCCCGAAGAGCGCAGGAACAACGCCCGCCACACTTCGACCGGACTCTCATACCGTGAGATCCTCGACTTCGCTTCGGGGCATCTTTCCGATGAAGGAAGGGTAGCCCTTGTGCTTCCCGCCGAAACCGAGCACGCCCTCTGCCGTCATGCGCGGATGGACGGACTCCATCTGTTCAGGATCCTCCGCATAAGGACGGTTCCGAGAAAGGCCCCGTCAAGGATAATCGTCGAATTCTCGAGAAAGCGCATAGACGCACCTGAAGACAGGATCCTTACAATACAGAATGAGGGAAAGTATACCGAAGAGTACCTTTCCCTCATGCAAGATTTCTATCTGTTCGCTTAGTTCTGCTGTGGTCTAGGACCGTGGTGCAGATTCCTGATGTGCTGCCTTCTGAACTTTTCTTCAGCAACGAAGATCTTCGCTACCTTTTTGTCCGGAAGGATCTTCTTGTACTTTTCTACAGAGTCGCTGCGGATCTCATCCTGACTATCCAGAGCGTCCAGATATCTTTCCAGACACTTGCTGATCTCCTTGTCTGACTTGTCCTCTTCAATGGCTTTTTCCAGTTCCATATAGGAGATGAAGGTGCTGCGCATCGCTCTGTCAAGCTGGTCGCTTACCGAGTTATAGATCGGCCAGAAACTCTGCGCCTCCGCAGGAGTAAGGCCTATTTCATTTGTAAGGAATGCGATCTTGACGCTCTGCATCTTTTCTTTCCAATCTTCTCCCGGCTTAGGCTGGGCGTCAGCATGGCCTGCATACAAGGCCATGACAAGGATCAATGCGACTGTTGAAAATAATCTATGTTTCATGGCTTCCTGTTATTTTGATAATTCAATATGTTCTGCTGAAACACCGGTGTAAATGAGGTAGTTGATGATGTCCTCGCTGCTGACTTCCGCCTCTGCCAGCTGCGAACCGTATTCCATCTCGTATGCTATGGTGTTCATCATGTTGTCCGAGAACAGGACATAGTCTTCTTCTGTCATGTCGTACTGCGGCATGGATCTTTCAAGCAGGAAGGTTCCCGTTGTGACAAGGGACACGAATACGGCGGCCATGGCTGCGTATGGGGCTATGCGGTTCCATAGGCTGACCTTTCTGGCAACAGGCCTGGCGTTGGCCTCCTTGAAGACTTCGAAGTAGCCTTCAGGCACCGTGAACGGCATCTGCTTCAGCTCGAGGCTGTCTTTCAATATGTCATTTTCCTTTCTCATCGCTTATTAGACACTTATATTTATAAAAGGTTTATTCTCTATACTTCAATTACTTTCTGTAAGTCTTCCTTGACCTTTGTATAGGCATGGTGGTATGATGCCTTCAGGGCTCCCACGGAAGTTCCTGTTATGTCCGCTATGTCTTCATATTTCATCTCGTCGAAATACCTGAGGTTGAAGACTATCCTCTGCTTTTCCGGAAGACGCTGGATCGCCTTGTGGAGTTCGCGCTGGAGCTGGTTGCCGTTGAAGTGCGGATCGTCGTCAATCATCCTCTCTACGGCCGCGTATGATGACTCGAGCGAAACCAGGGCCTTGAACTTCCTCTTGCGCAGATGGTTTAGGACTTCGTTGGTCGCGATCCTGTACAGCCATGTATAAAGCTTCGAATCTCCGCGGAAAGACGGGAGTGCGGTCCATATCTTGATGAAGATGTCCTGAAGAAGGTCGTTGGTGTCGTCGTGACTGCACAGAAACCTGCGCACATGCCAGTACAGCCTTTCGGTATATGCATGCACGATGCCGTTGAAAGCCTCTTCCTGCCTTCCGCAGCCGCAAAGTTTTATGATATCGTTGTCAGTCACTTGTTATAAGACACCTTTTGACTTTCAGGGATTAAACAAAAATAGCGAAATTTTTTCTATATTTATTATCTTTGCACGGATTATATACAGACGATGAAACACACAAGAAACTTTTGCATCATTGCGCATATCGACCACGGCAAGAGCACCTTGGCCGACAGGATGCTTGAAATAACGAATACGCTTTCCGAGCGTGACATGGAGAACCAGGTCCTGGACTCCATGGATCTGGAGAAGGAGAAGGGCATCACGATCAAGAGCCACGCCATCCAGATGGATTATGTCCATAACGGAGAGACATATACGCTTAATCTGATCGATACTCCGGGCCACGTCGACTTCTCGTACGAAGTCTCGAGGGCGATAGCCTCTTGCGAGGGCGCCCTTCTTGTTGTGGATGCCACCCAGGGCATCCAGGCCCAGACAATATCAAACCTTTACCTTGCGATCGAGCACGACCTCGAGATCATCCCGGTGCTCAACAAGATCGATGTGGAGTCAGCGATGGTAGAGGTTGTTACAGACCAGGTCGTCGACCTTCTCGGATGCAAGCCTGAAGAAGTCCTGCTCGCTTCCGGAAAGACAGGACAGGGTGTAAAGGAAGTGCTTGACGCTATCGTGGAGAGGGTGCCTGCTCCGAAAGGGGATCCGGACGCGCCGCTCCAGGCTCTGATCTTTGACTCTGTGTTCAATTCGTTCCGCGGAATCATCGCATATTTCAAGGTGATGAACGGATCGATCAAGCCGGGCGACAAGGTCAAGTTCGTCAGCACAGGCAAGGAATATGTTGCCGACGAGATCGGCGTACTCAAGATGAAGATGCACCCTCGCAAGGAGATACCTTGCGGAAGCGTGGGTTATATCATATCAGGAATCAAGACTGCTGTAGAGGTGAAGGTCGGTGATACCATCACACATGTGGGCAGGTCATGCACGGAGGCAATTGCCGGTTTTGAAGATGTGAAGCCGATGGTCTTTGCGGGTATGTATCCGGTGGAGACTGACCAGTATGAAGAGCTCCGCGCTTCGCTGGAGAAGTTCCAGCTCAACGACGCTTCCCTTGTGTTCGAACCTGAGTCGTCGCTCGCGCTCGGATTCGGATTCCGTTGCGGCTTCCTCGGACTCCTCCATCTGGAGATCGTCCAGGAGCGCCTTTTCAGGGAATTCAACATGGACGTGATCACGACCGTTCCGAACGTATCATATAAGGTCTATACGACCCAGGGAGAGTGTCTGGACGTGCATAACCCTTCGGGTCTTCCTGCGGCAACGCTTATCGACAGGATCGAGGAGCCGTACATCAGGGCACAGGTCATTTCAAGATCAGACTATTACGGACCGATCATGAAACTCTGCCTCGACAAGAGGGGAGTGCTCATAAACCAGCATTATCTGACTGCAGACCGTCTTGAACTGACATATGAGATGCCTCTTTCGGAGATCGTGTTCGACTTCTATGACAAGCTGAAGTCCATCTCGAAGGGCTATGCTTCGTTCGACTACCATGTGGTAGGCTTCAAGGAGGCGAAGCTTGTGAAGCTGGACATCCTTCTCAACGGAGACCCTGCCGATGCTCTTTCATCGCTGATCCATGCAGACCATGCATACGACTTCGGACGCAAGATGTGCGAGAAGCTCAAGGAACTTATCCCTAGGCAGCAGTTCGACATCGCCATCCAGGCGGCTGTCGGAGCGAAGATCATCGCGCGTGAGACTGTGAAGGCTGTCCGCAAGGATGTGACCGCGAAGTGTTACGGTGGTGACATCACCCGTAAGAGAAAGCTTCTCGAGAAGCAGAAGCAGGGTAAGAAGAGGATGCGCCAGATCGGAACCGTCGAGGTTCCTCAAAGCGCATTCATGGCCGTCCTGAAACTGGACTAGATTATTAATTGATTACGACAAATAAAAAAGGGAAACCGTCACGGCTTCCCTTTTTTATGTCTTCTGCATTCCTGAAGGAATTGCACACTTTATTGGAAATCCAGGAGTGCAGAAAGAGACGAATAAGATTCTTAACCGATGCAAAGATCGTTGTCTTTTTCGTCTCTTTCGTTGTCTGTTCAGTTGTTTTAACTGTTGTTTTAGTCTCCTGGCGTTGTTTAAATGCGTTTTCTTGAAGAAATCTTATTCTTCGATGTCAAGGAGAGAGTTGAACCTCTGTCGGATATTTTCAGCGAACTCGCCGTCTCCGTAGTGGTCTGTCAGCTCCGCTACATATGATATGCAGTTGTAGCAGCTTTCGAATTCCTTCTTTGCATAATCATAGTAGTTCAGGAAGAACTCGGTCGATACGAAGATCTCGTCCATGAACTTTTCTGCGAGGGCGAGCGCCTTGTCTTCAGCGCCGGCGTCGTAATATGTCTCGATCATGTCGATGACCATGTACTCGTTCGAGAAGCCGAGGTATGTCATGTCAAGAGGGAAGTTCTCTTCCGGAACACATTCCTGGCACATGTCGAGGAGTTCGACAGCTCTTTCCTTGTCGCCGATCTTGAGCATTTCCTTTGCAGCGTTCACAAAGAGTCCTCTCTGCGAGAGAACGCCGCAGAATGTGTAGTTGTGCTGGTAGTCGATGAAATAGTCGTTCCTCTTGAGTGCATCCCATGAATACACGTTCTTGATCTTGTGATAGAGGTCCTCTGCATCGGCGAAACCGATGTCTGTGCTCTTCATCTTGTTCTTTATAGGCACGAACCTGTATGAGAATCCGTCATACTGCAGATATTCCTTCATTCCGATGTTTATGTCTCCACCCATACTGAGAAGGCTGATAGGACGGTCCCATTTGTAGTTTGAAAGGAGGTCGAGCATGAAGAGCTCCGGCTTGGTCAGATAGTCCTTGTCCTTCGGAATGGTGAGGGTTATCTGGTCAGGAATCAGATCTGCGTACTTCTCGTCGAGGATGCCGTACTTGATTACGTTCTCCTTGTCGACAGGTATGCTGAATCTTCTTGAAAGGATGTAATCCACCATCTTTCCGCTCGACAGAGGAATCTTTGCTTCCGGATGGCGGAAGATGCGCATCACGTCAGAAAGCGGAATTACTGTATCGCGCGTGTCATATATATATACGAACTCGTTTGTTCCGTAGAGGTACTGTCTCGGACCGACGGTGAGGTCGAGAGGGGCCGATTCGTTCATCGCCCATTTCATCTGGTCTATGTGCCAGTCTGTACCGAGGAGCGATGTGTTTGCTATGCGGACGTCCGTCCTTACGTTCTCCACTTCCTGGGCGTACCACAGAGGGAAGGTGTCGTTGTCTCCGTGCGTCACGAGTATGCCGTTTTCGCCGACCGAATTCAGATAGTTTCTTGCCATCTCGACAGCAGTATATCTGTTGCTTCTGTCATGGTCGTCCCAGTTTTCAGCTGCCATGAGGGCAGGTACTCCGAGGGTGAGGACCGTTACTCCGGCCGCTACGGCTGTCTCCATGTTCCTGCGGTCCTTGAGTGCGCTCATGATCCATGAATAGATTGCGGCTGCGCCGAGTCCTATCCATATGCAGAACGAATAGAACGAGCCGGCGTATGCGTAGTCACGTTCGCGTACCTGGTACGGCGGTTGGTTGAGGTAGATCACGATGGCTATTCCGGTCATGAAGAACATGAGGAATGTCAGCCAGCAGCCTCTTCCGTCGCGTCTGTACTGGAAGAAGATTCCGAGGATTCCCAGAAGCAGAGGCAGCATGTAGTAATGGTTCTTGCCTTTGTTGTCTTTCAGGTATCCCGGTGCGTCGGACTGGTCTCCGAGGCGCAGCTCGTCGAGAAGCGGAATTCCGCTTTCCCAGTTTCCTGCGAACATGTCTCCAGGGCTCGGGCTGTGTATGTCGTTCTGGCGTCCTGCGAAGTTCCACATGAAATACCTCCAGTACATCCAGTTCATCTGATAGTCGAAGAAGAATGCGAGGTTCTGGAAGAATGTAGGCTTCTTGTGCTCGGCTCCGGCGACAGTCTTGCCGTTCTTTCCTATATATGACTGGTAGAATGCGATGTGGCGGGGGTCTGTGCCGCTCCACATTCTAGGGAAGAGCATCTTTCCCTCGGATTTATATGTGATCTTTCCCGGGCCTTCGGCCTTTATGTACTTGTCTCCCAGCGGCGCCCAGTACTCCGTCGCCTCGATTTCATATGGAGCGTCGAAGTATTCTCCATATATAAGAGGGTTGCTTCCGTACTGTTCGCGTCCGAGGTATCTTACGAGGGTGAACGGATTGTCAGGCTGGTACTCGTTGGTAGGGGTCTTCGCTGCCGAACGGATGATCACGATTGAAAAGAGTGAGAAACCGATCACTATCATCGTGAAGCACAGGAGCACGGTGTTCGCAAACACCTGCTGTTTCTTCATGGTCCTGAAAAGTCCCCAGAAGCATGCTCCGAGCAGCACTGCCATGAAGAATACGGCTCCGCTGTTGAAGCCCATGCCGAGCCTGTTCACGAAGAAGAGGTCGAACTGCGCCGCGATCTTCGGGAGGTATGGGATGATTCCGAAGAGTATCACAGCCAGGATGATTACAGAGACCGCGAAGATCTTGATGTATTCCTTGAAGCTGTAGTGGCCGTCTTCACGCTTCTTGTAATAGAACATGAAGACAAGGGCAGGGATGGCAAGGAGGTTGAGGAGGTGGATTCCGATGGAGAGGCCCATTATGAATGAGATGAGCACGATCCATCTGTCTGCATACGGTGTGTCGGCCTGCTCGTACCATTTGGTCATGGCCCAGAACACGAGGGCGGTTACAAGCGATGACATCGCGTAGACCTCGCCTTCGACTGCGGAGAACCAGAATGTGTCGCTGAATGTGTATGCGAGGGCTCCCACGGCTCCGGCTCCGAAGATCGCGATGGCCTTGCCGAGGGTGTAGGTGCCGTCTTCAGACGGCCTGATCACCCTTTTTGCCAGGAATACGATGGTCAGATACAGGAAGAATATCGTGAGTGCCGAGCATATGGCGCTCATCGCGTTCACTGCTACTGCCGCATGCATGTTATCCGTGAACATCGTAAAGAATCTTGCAAACAGCTGGAACACAGGGTTTCCCGGCGGGTGTCCCACTTCAAGCTTGTACGACGATGCGATGAACTCGCCGCAGTCCCAGAATGAGGCTGTCGGCTCGATTGTGAGGAGGTAGGTGACTGCGGAGATCGCGAAGACGATCGTCGCAGTCAGTCTGTTCCAAAGTGTGAATTTCTTATTGTTCATTATGTTGTGTTTTCTTTGTCTTTTTATCCAAACTGACAAATATACGACTATTATCGCTATATTTGCAAAAAGATTTTTACAGATGGCAGATAACGATTGGAAGAAAAGGCTGGGCGTGGTGTTCTCTACGAACCCTGATTTCAGCTATGAGGAAGAAGCTGTGGAAGAACCGCAGACTCTTGAGCCTTCGAAGCAGAACCTCATCGTCTCGATAGACAGAAAGGGGAGGGCCGGAAAGCAGGTCACCCTCGTCACCGGTTTTGTCGGCACTTCCGATGATCTTGCAGATCTGGGACGTGTGCTGAAGGTGAAATGCGGAGTGGGAGGAAGTGCCAAGGATGGAGAAATCACCATCCAGGGCGATTTCAGGGACAGGGTCGTGACCCTGCTTAAAGATATGGGTTACAAGGCGAAAAGAGGAAACTGACATGCTGTTCAAACTGCTGGCTTTATTTTCATTCCTTATTGTGCTGCTTCTGTTGAAGCGGCTGGTCAACATATGGCCGTCTCTGATGGCATGCCTGATCAGAGGGAAGGAAAGCCTGAATCTTGAGGCGAGCGTAAAGTTGAGCCGCGACAGGGATGCGCTTGCCCTTGCAATGATCATACCTTTCGGCCTGGTGGCTTTCCGATACAGACTGTATGATCCCGGCTTTCTTTCCGGAATGTCGGACAATCAGGTTCTTGGCCTGTATTTCGGGGTGTTCTTCGCTTATCTGTTGCTGCGTTTGCTGATGACATGGCTTTTCCGGCCGCAGAAAATGCCGAAGAAGACATATGTCGCAGCCGAAAAAGCATCTTACAGCTTTTTTGTGATATATGTCCTTGCGCTTCTCGCCATGGGTGCGGTTTTCGGTGTTCTGGATGTCCAGGATGACTCTGCGAGGACTGCAATGCTTTGGCTATCAGCGTTCCTGTATTTCATTTTTCTCATAAGGAAAACACAAATTTTTTCTACATCTTGCTCGGTTTTCGCAGGTTTTTTGTACCTTTGCGCCCTCGAAATGATACCTACCGGAATTCTGATGGTTTCAGCTATTATTTTTTAGACAGGAATGAGCGTAAAGAAGATATTGATTTCACAGCAGCAGCCGAAGACGGCTTCGCCTTATACCAGCATTGCAGAAAAGTTTGGAGCAGAGTTTGACTTCAGGCAGTTCTTTAAGATGGAACCTCTGACTTCCAGAGAGTTCCGAGCACAGAGGATCAACATACTTGACCATACGGCTATAGTGTTCTCAGCCCGTACCACGATTGATGCATTCTTTCAGTTGTGTGAGGAACTGCGTGTAAAGGTGCCTGAAACAATGAAGTATTTCTGTACTACCGAGGCTGTCGCAAACTATCTTCAGAAGCATATCGTCTACAGAAAGAGGAAGATATTCTTCGGAGACGGTACCCCTCAGTCTATCGTAGGCCTTATCGGAACAAAGCATAAGGGAGAGAATTTCCTGATCGCTACAGCTGAATCCACATCTAAAGATGCTGTGACAAAGATCTTCGAGACCCAGAAGTTCGCTTTTGAAACAGCGGTCTTTGTAAAGCCTGTGGCACAGGACATCAAGGATATTGACCTCCATTCCTATGATATGGTCGTCCTCTTCAATCCTGCTGACGTGAAGTCTCTTTATGAGAACTATCCTGATTTCCAGCAGGGAGACCTCAAGTTCGTGTCGTACGGCAGATCCATAGTTGCGGCTATGGAGGAAGCAGGTCTTACCATTGAGGTTTCGGCTCCTACTCCGGAAACGCCTTCAGTAGCCAAGGCCATCGAACTTTATCTTTCCAGGAACTAGTCGTGGAAGGTGAGGTTCGTAATACTCTTCCTAAGAAAGAAAGATTGTGCGGCAAGACGTCCATCTCGAAGCTTCTTGCCAAAGGTAAGCATGGCAGCGTGCCAGGCATCCGCTATCAGTGCCTTTACGGGACAGACAGCGGTGTAAACCGCATTCTGGTTTCCGTATCCAAGAAATTCTTCAAAAGGGCAGTGAAGCGAAACCTGCTTAAGCGCCGCATCCGCGAAAGCTGGCGCCGTCAGAAGCATCTGCTGAACCTTGAAGGAAATTTCGATATCCTTCTGATTTATTCCGTAAAGGAAATCCTCTCATATGAGGAGATATATTCATCTATAGGGCAGGTTATAGAGAATCTAAATGCCAAGCATGGTCCGAAGCAGCCGGCGGAAGCTCCGGAGGCTCCACTTTCCGAATGATCATGGATGCAAACCGTCAGAACTCAAAAGGTTTCAAGGCGATTCTGAAGAAGGTCGCCATAGCTCCGTTCGTGTTTCTGATAAGATTCTATCAGGTCTGTCTCTCCCCTCTGAAGGGAGGCCCTTCATGCCGTTTCACTCCGACATGTTCCCAGTACGCCCTTGAAGCATTCCGTAAGCACGGCCCCTTCAAAGGCCTCTATCTTTCGGTCCGCCGCATCCTCCGCTGCCACCCCTGGGGCGGCCACGGCTATGACCCCGTACCGTAACCTATCTTGCTAATCTTACGAAGACGCTGAGCGGGAGGTTCTTGCCGTAGCTGTCTTGAAGGACGAGCTCGCCGAAGTCGAGTGACTTGTAGGCGGTCTTGAGGCAGAAGGCCTGCTTCACGATGGTCTCGCCTAGGACTGCCGAATATCCGTTTGAATAGAGGTTGAGGACCATGAAGCTGTCCTGCGGAGCGAGGATCGCCGCAACGCACTGGAGCATTTCATTGAGACATTCGTCCAGCTTCCACTTCTCGCCGTCAGGGCCGTGACCGTATGCCGGCGGATCGAGTATTATGCCCTGATATGTGTTGCCGCGCTTAGCCTCCCTGCGTGCGAATTTCAATGCATCTTCGACAATCCATCTGATGTTGTCCAGACGACTCGCTTCCATGTTTCCGCGCGCCCATGTCACTACCTGGCGTACGGAGTCGAGATGGGTCACGTCCGCTCCTGCAGCCTTGGCTGCGAGCGACGCCGCTCCGGTGTATGCGAAGAGGTTGAGGACCTTTGGCTTCGGTTTTCCTTCAGCCTCAGCCTTCTCGACCAGCTCTCGGGTCTGCCTGTAGATATACTCCCAGTTAGATGACTGCTCCGGGAAGACGCCGACGTGCTTGAAAGATGTCAGGCCGAGACGGAGCGAGAAGTTCAGACCTTCCTGCGCGCCGTTGTAGCGGATGTACCACTGGTCATCCATCTTCTTCCTGCGCTCCCATGTGCCGCTGTCCTCCTTGCCGGCCTTGCCGAATCCGGCGCCGGTCTTGAAGCGGGTGTGGATCATCCTGTTCCACTCTCCTTCCGACAACGATTTGTCCCACAGAGCCTTAGGCTCGGGACGGGCCATGATGAACGGCCCGAATCTTTCGAGCTTCTCGAAGTTGCCGGAATCAATGAGTTCATAATCTTTCCAGAATGCACCAGGGCTTTCAATTGTCATCATAACAGGGTCGGGTTTTATGCCGCGGCAGGTTGCGGCGTTTTTTTTCAGTCGCAAAGATAGGTAAATTCTTGTATTTCGACGAAAATTGCTAAATTTGCTCGGATTTAGGGATTGCCGGTCAAGCCGGCAATGACGTCATCCCCGACTTGATCGGGGATCTGAAAAATGGAATTTTATAACAAAAACAATTATACGACTATGCAACAGTTTATTGACACTTACGATTTCGCCGGCAAGAAGGCGATTGTACGCGTTGACTTCAACGTTCCTCTCAACGAGAAGATGGAGATCACTGACGACACACGTATCCGTGCAGCAATCCCTACCCTCAAGAAGGTTCTTGAGAAGGGTGGCGCTCTCATCATCATGTCACACCTCGGCCGTCCGAAGGGCGTTACAGAGAAGTTCTCTCTCAAGCACATCCTCGGCCGCGTTCAGGAACTCCTCGGCGCTCCTGTAAAGTTCGCTGATGACTGCCAGGCTGCTGACGAGCAGGTTGCAGCTCTCAAGATGGGTGAAGTCCTCGTGCTCGAGAACCTCCGTTTCTATGCAGAGGAAGAGGGCAAGCCAAGAGGCGAGTTCGCTACAGACGAAGAGAAGAAGGCTGCAAAGGCAGTGGTTAAGGAAAACCAGAAGGCATTCGTGAAGAAGCTCGCTTCTTACGCTGACTGCTACATCAACGACGCTTTCGGTACAGCACACCGTGCACACGCTTCAACAGCCCTCATCGCAGAGTACTTCCCTAACGACAAGATGTTCGGTTATGTGATGGAAGGCGAGATCAAGGCTATCGACCATGTCCTCAAGACTCCTGAGCACCCTGTTACAGCTATCGTAGGCGGTGCAAAGGTTTCTTCAAAGATCACCATCATCGAGAAGCTCTTCGACGCAGTTGACAACATGATCATCGGCGGCGGTATGGTATATACATTCAAGAAGGCTCAGGGCGGAAAGATCGGCCGTTCGCTTTGCGAGGACGATCAGATGCAGCTCGCTCTCGACACCCTCAAGAAGGCAGAGGAGAAGGGCGTGAAGATCTATCTCTCTAAGGAAGTTGTTATTGCTGATGACTTCTCTAACGACGCCAACACCAAGATCTGCCTCAATACAGAGATTCCTGACGGTTGGGAAGGTATGGACGCAGCTCCTAGCACCCTCGCAACTTGGGAGGAGGTTCTCATGAACTCAAAGACCATCCTCTGGAACGGTCCTGTAGGCGTGTTCGAGATCCCAGCATTCGCAAAGGGTACAAACCGTATCGCAGAGATCCTTGCAAAGGCTACAGCAGAGAACGGTGCATTCACCCTCGTAGGCGGTGGCGACTCGGTTGCAGCTGTTACCCAGATGGGCTACGCTGACAAGGTAAGCTACGTTTCTACAGGTGGTGGAGCAATGCTCGAGTACCTCGAGGGCAAGGAACTCCCAGGCATCGCAGCAATCCGCGCATAATCTGAAGCACCAAGTGCATTTTCATAATGAAAGTGCTCGCGGTCCCCTGAAAATCAGGGGTATCGCGAGCACTTTTCCTTTGTTTCTGCGCTCGGTCCTAAACCTATAGAGGGCGACGCATGTAATGGGCACGCTGCTGAGGGGTGAGTTTTTCAATGGCATAGCGGAGCATTGTCCGGGGCATCTGTGCGCAGTACCTGTCAAGAAAATCTGTCAGAAGCTTCCCGTTACGTTTTCCGACTTCCCGGAGCATCCAGCCTACAGCTTTCTTCATAAGGTCGTGTCTTGTATCCAGAAATGTTTCTGCCAGTTTCATTGTGTCGTCGAACTGATTGTCCCTTATGAGGGCCAAGGTTGATACGACGGCAATCCTCTGTTCCCACATATTGTCGGATTCTGCGAGAGTGTATAGGATTGACCTGTCTGATGAACCGGTCAGGTGGCGTCCTAGAATATATGGTGCGGACAGATCGACCAGATCCCAATTGTTTATTCCTCTTGTGTGTCTCAGATAGAATCCGACAGTTACTTCAGGTAATTTACGGAATCTTCCGACCAGAATCAGCAATGCGCACAATCTGCATTCATGCCACTCGCTTTCCAGCAGCGCTTCAATCACTTCCCACGATGCATCGGCGTGTTCCTTGGCGACTTTCCGCGTATTGGGAACGATGACTCCCATGAACCTGTCCCCTTCGCCGTATTCTCCTTTCCCTGTCTTGAAGAAACGCGGGAGGACTATCTTCTTTTCATCGTCAGCATATGATCGGAGCGTTTTTGTGATATTGGCATATGTCTTGGCGAACCGAAGTTCTGCTGGCGAAAGGTGGCAGTAGCCGGACGGATTCCGGATAAGGTAATCCTGATGATAGTCTTCGGCAGGGAAGAAGCATTCCAGTCTGCATTTCTCGACCATCAGCGGACTGTCATATACGGCCTGAATGTCTTCATATACATCTTCCACTATCTGCACATCCTCATTGTCGAGCCAGTAGATCCCTGTGCGGTATCTTGTGCCTATGTCGTCCCCCTGACGGTCCTTGAGCAGAGGGTCTATCGACCGGAAATAGAGCCTGCATAATGTGGTCAATGATATGATTTCAGGATCATATGTGACCTTTACGCACTCCACATGACCGGTCCTGTCCGTATAGACCTGCTCATATGCTGGATTAGGAAGGGAACCGTTGGCATAACCGGTTACAGTCTCTGCCACTCCCTCGAACTGCCTGATGTAATGTTCCGTTCCCCAGAAACATCCTCCTGC
>JAFTYS010000113.1 GCA_017461285.1 Bacteroidales bacterium
CTTTATAGGGAGTCCATATGAAACATCACCTGTAAATGTAGAAAGCGATGCTTCTGTTGCAACTGTGCCTGTATATACATATGCACCGGCATCCTTGCTGAATCCGAACTCTCCAGGAACTCCGACATAGACTTCGAATGTGCGGCTGAGGGACGGACGCGTATAAGTAGCGATCTTCTTGCTTTCGCCTCCCATCGACAGGGTCACTTCGCATACTCGGTTCTTGTCAAATTCCTCATTCTCCGAGAACACTATCGTTACGACCTGAGGGCCTGTCTCCTTGCTTGAAACGGATGTAGCCTTCATTCCGGCGTCATCGATCCAGAAGATGTTTCCCTTTCCTTCGCCTGAAATCTCCACCTTCCACTCCATGTTAGGCTCGAACTTCAGGTCTACGGACTGTCCTGCCTTCACGGTCTCATTGACCACCGACGACGGAAATATCGGATCGACCTTCTCCGGTCCCTTCTGTTCCTCTTCAGGCTGCTTCTTGTCGCATGAAATGACGGCTGCGAAAACAGCTGCCAGAGAAATTGCGTATCTGAAAATATTAGTCTTCATATGTTGTCTTTGTTGCTTTGTTTTACATTCCTTCCTCTTTCTTGAGACGGTCAGCCTCTTCATCGCTCACCCATTCCATGATGTTGTAGAAATGACCTACGGTTCCGACAGGAACTCCAAGGTTCTCCACATACATTTCAGTCCATACGTACAGATAGCTGCCGCACGGATAGTATACGGAATCATAGTAAGCGCTCGTCCTGACCTGAATCTTGTCGTCACCGTGGACGGTTCCGAAGAATGAGCCTTCATCAGTTGCGACCTGACCTTCGTCCATCACGACGAAAGGCTTCATAGGATCATCTGCCATGAACTTCATGGTCACATCATAGCCGTCGTTAAGCCAGTTGCGGCAGATGATGGTATTTTCTTCAGTAGGATGCTTTTCGGTGTAGATCAGCCTCTGATAGCGTCCTGTAATGCTGTACTCATATAGGAACATCGAAGTCAGCATGCAGTATCCTGTAAAGTCATTTATATCGAAAGGACAGCTCTTCATAAGGACAGCCTTGGTGTCCTTGCCATAAAGAGGCATCACAAGGTTGTCGTTCATTACCAGACGAAGCTGGAATCCAAGGGAATCCGTAGCCTCAAGATTGTCATAATAGCCATGAACCATAACGTCGGCCCTGTTCTCGCCTGCCTTGATGGTTACTGTGTTTGACTGCAGGCGGAAATGGTGGTTCTCGATGGCATTGTTTCCCTTGTCGATGACCTCTACACCGAAGGTCCTGTCGTAGTCGCGCACGACTGTGGACACCACCGGAATGCTGAACCATTCTACATCCTGCTGGACAGGATAGGTCGCAATGGTATCTGCGAACATGACATACTCGGCATCGGAATATGTCACATATCTTTCATGACATGAAGCTGCGAGGCAGGATGTCACGAAAGCAAGTGCAATATATTTCAAAATCTGCTTCATATATCTGTGTTTATCTTGTTGCGTAACCGTTATTCTGTGATATCTCCGATCCTGGCGCCTCTATATCGTTCTGCGGAATAGGCCATACGAAGCGATAGTCACCTGCGGCGATCTTCCTGGTGCTGCCTTCCGGCTGTGCCTGCGACTGATGGGTACGCTCGAAGCCCATGTTCCAGCGCTTAAGGTCATGCAGACGGAAGCCTTCCATATAAAGTTCCTTGACCCTTTCATCAGAAATGACTTCACGCCAGCTTGAAGCGTTGAGAGATGCAGCCTTTGCATTCCTTGACTGGCTCAATGCAGCAAGATCGGCATTGGCATTGCCATACTGCCCCTTTTCACAATATGCCTCAGCACGTATCAGGTACTGCTCCGCAAGACGGAACGGCTTCGGCTTGCTCACATGATATATGATGTTTGCAAGGAACGACTCGTTTCCGAAATACTTCGTCAGAAGAGGGAAGGTCAGCGCATGGGCATATCCGGTCTGAAGAGTCGTGAAATATGCAGAAGCCCTGGCATCACCGGCTCCATACAGATCTAGAACCCACTGCGAAGGCACGTAGTCAGGATAGTAATAGACATAGTCATTATTGAAATTGAGGAATACCTGTCCCAATGCTCCGCCATACGATGTGATGGTATAGTCTACCATCCATATGATCTCGGTGGCGAGGTCGTTGGTCCACATATAATCTATGTATGTATATGTCTTAGGCTGGTTTGTTATAGGGCTGATTCCTGAAGTATATGCCGCAGCAGTCGAAAGCGCAAAGGCATCATCCTCGATAAGTCTGGTCGAGTACTCTATCGCTGCATCCCAATCCTGCATATAGAGGGCGACCCTCGCATGGATAGCATTTGCTACAGCCTGATTGAAATATGGAGATGAATATCCGTATTCTGCACCATCAAGCAGTTCCTCGGCTTTCTCCAGATCACGGATGACAAACTCATAAGATTCCCTGAGCGTCGAACGTTTCAAAGGCTTTTTACCGAAATAAGTACTGTCTATGGCGATACCGCTCTCTGATTCATCTGCCGTTTCCGGAGTGTAAGCCTCGCAGAAACACTTTATCAGTTCCGAATAAGCCAAGGCTCTGGCACAATGCACTTCACCGGTATAATAATCCAGATATGTGATGCTTTCGTCGTCTGTAAGGCTTGAGCGCAGCTCATCCACCTTATCAAGATAAAAGTTGCATCGTCCGATAACCGTATAGAGCGAACCGTACACACCCTCTATCTCACTGTTTGTCGGGCGGATATCCCACTGCCACAGCTGTCCGTATGTGTTTGAGTTGCCCTGTACCGCATGTACCAGATCTGCCTGAATGTCAGGAAGCAGCGTAAGGTAACCGCTATAGAGAGCCCCGCTCATCCATGCGGCATAAATGCCTGTAAGGGTCTGCTCCGCATCATCGAAAGTCTTCATTCCTTCCGACTCCGGTATGGCATTGCCGGGGAGTTTTTCCAGGCATGAAACCATACCCACGGCAACGGCAATCACCGCAACCGTTCTTGTCAATATATTATAAGTGTTCTTCATCATATTCAGAAGCATTAGAACATAAGGTCCAGACCAAATGTAAACTGACGTGACATAGGATATTGAGCAGCATAAAGGTTAGCTGTACCCTCCGGATCAAGACCTGAGAAATTAGTGAATGTCAGCAGGTTCTGCGCCTGTCCGTATATTCTGAGTCCCCTTATCACGCGAGTCTTTCCGAGGAGTCCTGACGGAAGGTTATATGACAGCATCAGATTCTTGAGGCGGAGGAACGACGCATCCTCAAGAAGGCGGCTGTCGAACTCCGTATAGACGCCATGGCGAGGTATATCCGTGATATCACCCGGCTTCTTCCATCTTTCAAGAAGCCTGCGTGACTGGTTATATGAAGCAAAGCGTCCGTTTGACTCATCAAAGTAGCGGTCATTATTGATCATGTAGCGGTCTGCCACCCAGCTGAACTGTGCAGCCAGACTCAAGCCCTTCCATGATAATGTGGTTCCGAATCCGCCCTGCCATGGAGCATGGTAAGTCTTGCCGATCATGACCTTGTCCTCATCACGAAGCTCGTTTGTGATGTTTCCGTCCTTGTCATACCAGAGTGCGTCTCCGTTTGCAGGATTGACACCGGCATAGCGGTTTATATAGAACTCACCGAGAGGGCGTCCTACCACAAGCTTGGTACTTGTATTGGAGCGTTCATATTCCGTCACTCCGTTATAGAGCTCAACGATCCTGTTGTGGTTGTAACCGGCGTTCACGTTGACGTTCCACATGAAGTCACGTATCATAAGGACTGTCGCATTGACATTGATTTCCGCACCCATGTTGAGCATGGCACCGACATTGTCCCATCTGTATCCGTATCCGTTAGACTGCGCATACGAAAGAGGGACAGTCATAAGCATGTCCGTTGTCCTTTTGGCGTAAAGTTCAAAATCCGCATTGACTCTGTTCCAGAAGCCGAAATGGAAGCCGAGATTGGTGGTCCATGTATTCTCCCAGGTAAGGCTTTCGTTTCCAGGCTGTGCAGGTGCCACACCTGAATCTCCCGAATAATCAGCGCCACCTGCTATGAGGGCAAGATGCTCATAATTAGGGATTTCAGAGTTACCTGCCGTACCGGAACTGAATGATATCTGTCCGTTTGTGAGCCAGTCACGTGAATCGGCCATGAACTCCTCATTCCTGATATTCCACATGAATCCGACAGCACCGAAGAGACCCCATCGGTTATCCTTACCGAAACGGGACGAACCGTCTGTTCTGAGCGAAGCTTCGGCATAATATCTGTCCTGATAATTATACTCGGCACGTCCGAAGAATGAAACACGCGAATAATCAGAAGTAGATGTCGCATCCCATGAAGTCGCTCTGGTTCCGAACGATACATCGGTCAGCTTGTCATTGGTCTGGCCTTTGGTAGCGACACTGAATCTCTCATAATGATAATCCTGCCACTCGTGTCCGAGCAGAAAATTGAAATCGTGGACATTGTCTATGTCGAAACGGTAATTCAGCGTATTCGTCCACTGGAGGTTCATTCCATCCGTCGAACTCCTGGATGCTGTTCCTTCTCCGAGATTAGGAGCATAGCTAGGGAAAGACTGTCCGAATCCGGTAGTATGCGAGAAGTCGACGCCGAACTGGGTCTTGAAGACAAGATTCCTGTACAGGTTCATCTCAGCGAACACCGTAGAGAACACCTTATATTTCTTGAAAGTGACAGGGTTGTTCTCAAGCCACTCAAGAGGGTTCTGTCCCTGACCTTTCCATGAACCGTCGTTTACCGAAGCCAAAGATCCGTCAGCCTTGTATGGATCCCAATATGGCAGCATGAAACGCGATGCGGAAATAGGAGTGACCAATGCATATGCTCCTTCATCCGCCTGCATGATATCCTGATAATTGAACATGGTGTTTGTTCCCATCCTCAGGAAATCCGACATCTGCTGCTCGAAGTTGAACCTCATCGAGTATCTGGTGAACTGCGATCCCGGAGCGATTCCCTCCTGATCATAATAAGCGCCTGACAGATAGTAGTTTGTCGTCTCTGTCGCTCCGGACACGGAAAGTTCGTGACTCTGGAGCATCGCAGAATCATTGAATACGACATCCATCCAGTTCACGTCGATGCCTGAAAGATGATTGTAGTTCTGCCCTGCAGTCATTCCGATTTCCTTCTCATACCGGATACGCTCTTCCGTATTCATAAGGTCCCAGTTTCCGTGAGCCATCGCAGACCATCCCATCTGCATTCGGTAATTCACATTAGGACGATCCATATTGCGTCCGCGCTTGGTCGTGATCACGATCACGCCATTCGCCGCACGCGCTCCGTAGATGGATGTGGACGAGGCATCCTTGAGCACGGACATGCTCTCTATATCGGCAGGGTTTATCGTATTGAAATCCGATGCGGAGATCTCAACGCCATCAAGGATATAAAGAGGAGCTGTTCCGGAATTGATGGAGTTTGTACCACGGATTGTCATGGACGCGGATGCGCTTGGCTCTCCGGTATTTGACAGGACCGTCAATCCTGCCACCTGTCCCTGCAAGGCCTGGTCAAACGCCGCAGTAGGCGTGCTCTCCAGCTTGTCAGACTTCACGGTAGAGACAGAACCTGCCACCGTACCCTTCTTTCTTACACCATAGGCAATGACAACGACATCATCCAGCTTCAGATTTTCCGGCTGCATCACGACGTTGTGAGTAAATTCCTCCACAGAAGGAACGACAACCTTCTCATCCATGAAACCGATGCTGGAGAATGTAAGTTCCGTGCCCGGGACCACTTCTATGACATAATCTCCGTCCAAAGAGGTTATGACTCCTGTTCCGGGACCGGCGACAACTCCAACTCCCATCATCGGAAGGCCGTCTTCAGCGGATGTCACCACACCGCTGACCTTGACGGTCGTCTGCGCTGAAAGAGCGAGACCAGCAACGGCCGAAAGGAAAGTCGTCAGAATCAGTTTAAGATAACTTTTCATCAATATTTGACTTATTTAATTTTTCCAACCTGCAAAGATACTCATTTTTCAGCGCAATACCAACCGTCAGAACCCCATTCTACTGAAATTCAAAATCAACCAGATTCTTCAGACCGGGCATACCATAATATGACTCGACCAGATCGCCTTTCAGACACACTTTTTTGCCAAGAAGAGACGGATTGTCCACAAGATTAAGTTCGTCACGAATGTATCCGGAAGGCAGACTCACCGAAAGGCAGGATGACCTGGAAGATGTCGACGACCTCGGTCCGAGCACAATATTGGTCCGCGAAGAGAATGGAGGCGAGAATGAAGCGGACGATGACGAAAGGTCTCCTCCGACGATATATCCGCTGACCCATACATCTTCTTCGCCTGCAGAAGCTATCGCCTGAGATACCGTAAGGGCATCGGATATGCTGTTCCCTTTTCCCGAAGATCCGCTGCCTCCTATCACATATGACTCAGATGTCCATGTACGGGAAGTATCCACCGCGACCTTTATGCTTTCCTGAGGCGAATCGGCGGAACCTCCGGCAGCGCTCACATCGATATCAAGCACGGACCTCGGCTCCAGAGACCGTGTGAAAAGCACATTATCGGATCCATTCCTGCTCATCAGCAGAGAGACCTCACCAGGCAGAAAATAAGCAATCCTCTTTTCAGAATACCCGTACATCAGTTTCCCTTCCTTGGACTTAAGGAACAGGACTGCATCAGGGCAGTTCTTCAGAAAGCTTTCGTCGATACGCAGACGCACCCCTGCATTCATCTGCACGCACGTAAGCCTGACATCTGCGACCCCGCCGGAAGCGACGACCACACATTGTTCGTCGCCGAACTGCGGAGCAGAAAACGCAGGTTTTCTGAAATCTGAGGACCTCACATATATGGTATAGCTGCCCGCATCTACCATTATGCTTTCCGGGGAATCACCGTACTGTCCGTCATAGACTACGGTTCCGTCTGACGAAGACACAGTAAGAAGGAAATCACTCGTATCAGGGATTTCCTCTACAACCTTGGTCACAGCACTGTCGCTGAACGAAATCCTCAACTCCCCTTTTTCATCCGCCGGATCCGGCAT
Organism: Bacteroidales bacterium; assembly: GCA_017461285.1. The sequence continues at coordinate 7,086 of JAFTYS010000113.1, forward strand.
TCCCAACATCTGGCAGGACACTGCCGCCATCAGCACAAGACATTTTTTCATAATCTTTCTCCTCAATACTTTAATGCCGCGACATTGCGGCAGGAGCAAATATAAAAGGGAAAATTCCTAACCAGACTAAAAAACGGAAAAAGAAGAAATTTGGATTTTTTATGTATGATTTTTTGATTTTTTATCAGCCGTCTGATAATTTTTACAGGTGGTCAACCTATCATTTTAGGTAAGGCAAATATCAGAATTGAAACACACGGATTCCATAAAAAATTCACGAGGCAATCGCATCCACTGCGACCGCCCCGCTACTTAACCTAAACTTAAACTATGAAAAACTTCGATGCAAAGTTAAGGAACTTTACCAAATTAACAAATTAAACGACACGAATCTTTGCATATTTAAGCAATAATATCTTTTCTCCATAGTCATCAAAGGCAATTTTTGCCTTCAGATCGGCCATCGATCCCGACATCTCAAGTATGTTACCAAAACCAAACCTGTTATGCTCAATCCTCTGTCCTACCTTGAGTTCGCTGACCGGAGATGGAATGAACTCTACATCAGGCACCCTCTTCGGAACAGTCTGCGGACGCCTTATAGGTATCGGCTCGCTCCTGCGGACCGGAACCGCCGGTTTCTCTGTCCTCACCGGTCCCGAAGACCCATATGAGTATCCTCCACTGCCGGACTTCGGCCTGCCGGCAGGCTTCTGTCCCCATCCGCCGAAGCCTTTGGCTGCAGACTGGTCGTCATCCTGGCCTTCGGAGAGAGGATTGGCCACAAAACGGCTTTCTATTTCCTTGACAAAACGGCTGACGGAATTGGATTCATGCTTGCCGTTCCTGGTTCTTGTAGCAGCGAATGAGAGCTGCAGCACCTTCTTTGCACGCGTCATGGCCACATAGAAAAGACGCCGTTCCTCCTCGATTTCCGACTCAGAGGCCATGAACCCTCCGGAAGGAAAGATGTTCTCCTCCATTCCTGCCACAAAGACATAAGGGAATTCAAGTCCCTTTGAAGAATGGGCTGTCATCAGAGCAATCTTGTTTGCGCTTTCCTCGTCATCGACATCAACGGCACTCAGAAGAGAGGCGTTCTCAAGATAGTCGCCAAGGGTCACGAGAGGAAGATCCGATTCAGAAAGTTCCGCCCCGTCGCTGATCTGACCTTCCGCCTGAAGATCCTCGACATATTCATTATGCTTCTCCTCGATGAAAAGCTTGACAGCGTTGAGAAGTTCCTCAACGTTCGCTGCACGTGCCTGTCCTTCGATGCTTGTATCGCTCTTATAGAACATATGAAGCCCCGAATCCACCGCTGTCTCGACAGCGGTCTTGTATGCGTCCCATTCATTCGAACGCACACAAAGCTTTCCTATCATGTCGCAGAACTCCCTGATCTTCTTTACCGCAGCCGGCTTCAGACCGTAGTTTTCGAGGTCGTCAGCATAGGCTGCCTTGAAAAGAGGGACACCATGGTGGGAGGCAGCTGCCGTAAGAGCCGACAACGATGTGTCACCGATTCCTCTTGCTGGCTTGTTCACGATTCTCTTGAACGACTCGTTATCATTCACGTTCACCACCAGTTTGAAATAGGCCATCATGTCCTTGACCTCGGCACGCTCGAAGAACGAGTTTCCGGAGTATATCATGTATGGAAGATTCCTGCGCCTGAGAGCCTCCTCCAGCGCACGCGACTGTGCATTGGTTCTATACAGAATGGCAAAATCCTGATATTCAGCTCTCTCCGACTGGATGCGCGTAAGAATTGACGATGCTATCAGCAGGGCTTCTTCCTGCTCCGTATATGCCTGGATCAGGCGTATCTTCTCCCCCTGCTCCCCCATCGAATAGCATTCCTTCGGAATCCTTGCAGAATTCTTCGCAATAACGGAGTTCGCGGCATCGACAATCACCTTCGTAGACCTGTAGTTCTGCTCGAGACGGAATATATGATGATCCGGATAATCTTTCTTGAAATTCAGGATGTTTTCGATCTTGGCTCCACGGAACGCATAGATGGACTGCGAGTCATCGCCTACCACACACAGATTATGATGGAACTGGCTCAGCTTCTTGAGGATGAGGTATTGGGCGAAGTTCGTGTCCTGATACTCGTCGACCATGATATAGTCGAACCTTCCGGCGATCGACTCCAATGCTGCAGGATTGTCGCGAAGCAGGATATTCATATTCAGGAGGATGTCATCGAAGTCCATGACCCCGGCCTGGCGGCACTTGAGGGAGTACAGCTGATAGACATCGCATATGCGCGGCCTCTTCGACGAAGCATCATTCTGCAGGACGGCAGGATTCCTCCTGTATGCTTCCGCTGTGACAAGATTGTTCTTCGCCATCGATATGCGCGAGAGCACATCCTTCGGCTTATACACCTTCTCATCAAGCTGAAGTTCCTTCAGGCATGTCTTTATGGCACTTACCGAATCGCTCGTGTCATATATGGTAAATGTCGCCGGATAGCCCAGCGACTCGGAAAACTCGCGAAGAAAGCGGATGAACACAGAGTGGAATGTACCCATATACAGACGCCTGGCCTTCCGTTCTCCGACCATCAGCGCAATCCTCTCCTTCATTTCCGAAGCCGCCTTCTTGGTAAACGTCAGAGCCAGAATCCTCGACGGATCCAGATCCTTCTGTTCCAGGATATATGCTATCCTGCTTGTCAACACCCTGGTCTTACCCGACCCCGCACCAGCAACTATAAGCACCGGCCCGTCCACACAACCGACAGCGGCCTTCTGCTCGCTGTTCAGTCCTTCTAAAATAGTACTGCTCTTATTCTCCATAACGGTGGCAAAATTACAAAAAAGTTCGTAACTTCGCGGGCGCATTTTTGAATCTATACTCAAAACCGTTTATATAATGTCAAACAACATCTATTTGAAAAAGGGTCTTGACCTCCCTATCAGCGGAGTAGCGGCCCAGACCACCAAGAAGGTGATTGTCCCTGACGTTGTGGCCGTAAAACCTACCGATTTCAGAGGTCTTGTACCAAAGCTTCTGGTCAGGGAGGGTGACAAGGTCCTCGCAGGTACACCTGTATTGGCAGACAAGATGTCTCAGAACATCCTCTTCGCATCTCCTGTAAGCGGAACTGTGGCAGAGGTTGTAAGAGGCGAAAAGAGAAAGTTGCTTGAGGTCCGCATCAAGGCGGATGAAACACAGGAGTATGTTGATTTCGGAGTGAAGAAGGTAGCCGACATGTCTGCAGAACAGATCAAGGCAGCCATCCTCGAGGCAGGTCTCTGGCCTGCAATCATGCAGAGGCCTTACGGAATCATCGCAAATCCTGAAGTTCAGCCTAAGGCGATTTTCGTATCAGCATTCACAACCGCACCTCTCGCGGCAAATCCGGAGTATGCTCTTGAAGCTGACTTCGAGCACATCCAGACAGCCATCAATGCTCTGAACAAGCTCACTGCAGGAGGAGTACACCTTTCTCTCAACGAGGAGAACTACTCAGGCACAAAGTTCCACAAGCTCGAGAACGTGATCCAGCACACCTTTACAGGAAAGCATCCTGCAGGAAACGTCGGTGTACAGATCCACCACATCTCCCCTATCCGTAAGGGAGAGACCGTATGGACAGTATCCCTTCTCATGCTTGCTGCCATCGGAAAGCTTTTCAACACAGGAAAGTATGATGTAAGGAGAAAGATCGCCGTTACAGGACCTAAGGCTGAGAACCCTGCTTATGTGGAAGGATACCCTGGCATCTCGATGAAGGACCTCAAGGACTTCTATGCATCTGCAGAGAACCTCCGTTTCGTAAGCGGTGACGTCCTCACAGGAACCAACGTAGGCGCTGAAGGATTCCTCGGATTCGCTGACAATCAGGTGACAATCCTCGAGGAAGGAAACAAGTACGAGCTCCTCGGATGGGCAAAGCCTGTAAGATGCAGCCAGTTCAGCGCATCACGCACATACTTCTCATGGCTCACCCCTAACAGGAAGTATGACATGGACACAAACCTCCATGGCGGTCCGCGTGCTTTCGTGGTAAACGACGTATACAGCAAGGTTCTTCCTATGGACCTCTATCCGGTATATCTCCTCAAGGCATGTCTTGCAAACGACATCGACAAGATGGAGAAGTTCGGAATCTACGAAGTTCTTGAAGAGGATCTTGCACTTTGCGAATATGTTTGTCCGTCAAAGATCTACATCCAGCAGATCATCACTGACGGTATCGCCCTCATGTTGAAAGAAATGTGCTAAAGCTTAGAATTATGAACGGATTAAGAAATTTTGTAGACAAGATAAAGCCGACCTTTGAGAAAGGCGGCAAGCTCGGATTCCTTCATTCGACATTCGACGCTTTTGAGACATTCCTCTTCGTCCCTAACACCGTGACACGCCGCGGCGCTCACGTAAGGGACTGCGTCGACTTGAAGAGAGTCATGATTATGGTTGTGATCGCCCTCGTTCCTGCAATGCTTTTCGGTATCTGGAACGTAGGTTATCAGCA
>JAFTYS010000114.1 GCA_017461285.1 Bacteroidales bacterium
AATCTGTCTCAAGGATATGGCAGGTATCGGACGTCCTACCTTCCTTGCCGAGCTTACAAGCCAGATCAAGAAGAAATATCCGCACATCAAGGTTCAGTATCATGGCCACAGCGGTCCGGGCTTCTCGCCTGCATCGATGCTTGAGGTCGCACGTGCAGGTGCCGACTATCTTGACGTTGCCGTAGAGCCTCTCTCATGGGGTAAGGTTCACCCGGACGTGATCACAATCCGCGAAATGCTCAAGGCGGACGGATTCAAGGTCAAGGACCTCAATATGAATGCATATATGGATGTCCGTGCCCTGACCCAGAAGTTCATGGACGAATTCCTCGGCTACTGGATCGATCCTAACAACTCCCACATGAGCTCGCTTCTCGTAGGCTGCGGACTTCCTGGAGGAATGATGGGATCGATGATGGCTGACCTCAAGGGCTTCCACGGAGCCATCAACGCATCTCTCCGTGCCCAGGGCAAGGCTGAACTCACACTTGATCAGCTCATGGTCATGCTGTTCCAGGAGGTGGAATATGTATGGCCTCGTCTCGGCTATCCGCCGCTCGTGACTCCGTTCAGCCAGTATGTCAAGAATACGGCCCTCATGAACCTCATGAGTACCCTCAAGGGACAGCCTCGCTGGACCACCATCGATAAGGATACATGGAACATGATCCTCGGCAAGATGGGTACTCTCCCTGGAGAGCTCGCTCCTGAGATCGTACAGCTTGCAAAGGACAAAGGTCTTGAATTCTACACAGGCAACCCTCAGGATGCCTTCCCGAACGAACTCGACAAGTTCCGTGCGATGATGAAGGAAGAAGGATGGGACTGCGGTCAGGACGACGAGGAACTCTTCGAGTTCGCAATGCACGAAAGACAGTACCGAGATTACAAGAGCGGTGTTGCAAAGGAGCGCTTCAACAAGGATCTCGAAGCAGCACGCGCGAAGGCCGGTGCACCGATAGTGGTGACCCGTCCGGTTGTCGAGATGCCGAAATACGACGTTGACGCGATAGCGCAGAAGTACCCTTCAGCAGTCCCGGTTCAGGCTCCTGTCAAAGGACAGATGCTCTGGCAGGTGGATGTCGATGATGCTTCCGCAGCTCCTGTTGCCGGAACGGAAGTCAAGGCAGGCGAGCCTATGGGCTATGTCCAGGCCTACTACGGCATGGAAGAGATTGTTCCTGCTGTTGACGGTCGCGTGGTTGCAGTATGTGCAAAGCAGGGCGATAACGTAGTCAAAGGTGAAATCGTCGCCTTCGTAGAGAAATAGAATCCCGGAATTTGTTAGATTTTGTAACAAAATTCAACAAATTTTCATCCCTTCATCGGCCACTGACCCGCTTCAGTGGCCGATTTTTTTACATAGCTGCGTAAAATTTTTTTACGCGGATAACTCTCCTGAACTTTGTGAAATGTTAAATAAAGGTAATGATATATCTGTTTGCACTTCAGAAATCATCCATTCACTGTCATGCTGAACGAAGTGAAGCATCTTTACAATAAAGATTCTTCGCTGCCCCTTCGGCTACGCTCAGGGCTGAAGGCTCAGAATGACAGTTAGTGT
>JAFTYS010000115.1 GCA_017461285.1 Bacteroidales bacterium
GGCCGCGGTATCCTCGAGAACATCATCCCTTCATCTACAGGTGCTGCAAAGGCAGTAGGTAAGGTTCTTCCAGTTCTCAACGGCAAGCTTACAGGTATGGCATTCCGCGTTCCTACTTCAGACGTTTCTGTTGTTGACCTTACAGTAGTTCTCGAGAAGGAGGCTACAATGGCAGAGATCTGCGCTGCTATGAAGGAAGCTTCAGAGGGCGAACTCAAGGGTATCCTTGGCTACACTGAGGACGCAGTTGTTTCAACTGACTTCCGCGGTTGCTCTAACACTTCAATCTTCGACGCTAAGGCAGGTATCAGCCTTGACGCTAACTTCGCAAAGGTTGTTTCATGGTATGACAACGAGTGGGGTTACTCAAACAAGGTTCTCGAGATGGCACGCGTTATCGCGAAGTAATCTGAAACCCAGATCAATATGGAGACCGGCTATTTTGTCGGTCTCTTTTTTTAGTTAGTTGGTAGAATAATGATCAGTATAAAAAGAGACGGACAGCCTTCGTGGTGGATCTCATTGATCCCATTTGTAGTTCTTGTGGCCGCATTGTCGGTCGTTATTTATGTGTTCGGTACGGATGCGCTTTCCGGTGCGAGCCAGGTGACGCTCATGTTTGCAGCTGGCGTGACTGTCGTGCTGGCGATGGTATTGTACCGTATTCCATGGAAGACGTTTGAAGATGCCATCCTGGACAATATTACGTCTGTAGGTACATCTATAGTGATACTTCTTCTTATCGGTGCTGTGGCCGGTTCATGGATGGTAAGCGGTGTGGTCCCTACGATGATATATTATGGAATGAAGGTGATATTCCCGGAGATATTCCTGTTTGCCTCATGTGTCATCAGTGCACTGATCGCTGTCATGACCGGAAGTTCATGGACCACGATTGCCACCATCGGAGTCGCTCTGGTCGGAATCGGAACAGCCCAGGGATATGAACCGGGATGGATAGCAGGAGCGATCATTTCCGGAGCATATTTCGGCGACAAGGTTTCCCCTCTGTCTGATACTACAGTACTCGCATCATCATCGGCCGGGACCCCTCTTTTCACACATATCCGCTTCATGATGGTCACTACAGTGCCGTCTTATGTCATTACTCTGATAATCTTTCTGGTTGTCAGCCTTATGCATGACGATACTGCGGCAATGAGGGCGGCAGATTTCTCAAATGATCTTAAGAATACTTTCAATATTTCTCCTTGGCTTCTGCTTGTGCCGGTCCTTACAGCATTGCTGATCATACGTAAGGTTTCTGCTATTGCCACTCTTTTCATCGCGGCAGTCATAGCTGGAGTCGCAGCATTGATTTCGCAGCCTCATATCATCGGAGCTGTGGCGAACGGTGCACTTCCGGATCCCGAGTCCAGCCTTTCATTTCTGGATGGGTTCAAGGGATTGTGCATCTCATACTACGGTTCAACGGCGATAGATACAGGAAACGAGGCCCTTAATTCGCTGGTTTCTACCAGAGGAATGACTGGAATGCTCAATACGGTGTTCCTGATAATTGCTGCAAGTACGTTCGGAGGTACTCTGGTCGGCAGCGGCATGCTCCAGAGTCTTACAGATGCGCTTGTACGCTTTGTCAAGAGGAGAGTGACCATGGTTGCGTCGACTGTCGGCACAGGTATCTTTGCCAACATGATTACAGGTGACCAGTATCTGTCAATTCTCCTTACCAGCAGCCTTTACAAGAAGCTTTATCAGGAGAGAAGGTATGAGAGCAAGCTTCTCAGCCGTTCTGTCGAGGACTCTGCTACAGTGGTTTCCGTACTCATTCCATGGAATTCCTGCGGTATGACTCAGGCTACTGTGCTTAAAGTCAGCACCTTGACATATCTTCCATACTGTTTCTTCAATATCATTTCGCCTCTGATGTCCATTTTTATAGCAGCGATCGGCTACAAAATTACGAGGCAGCCTAAAGAGGAATAATATTTTTTCGGAAAACTTTGTTATATTTGTCTGATTTTGGCAATGTACCATAAATCGGTTTAGAACAAATGACTTAATAATTATAATTATGAAAGATTTAAAAGGAACAAGAACTGAAGCTAATCTTCAGGCAGCATTTGCAGGCGAATCACAGGCCCGCAACAAGTACACCTACTATGCTTCAAAGGCAAAGAAGGACGGATATGTACAGATTTCGAAGATCTTCGAAGAGACAGCAAACAACGAGAAGGAACATGCAAAGATCTGGTTCAAGCTTCTCCATGGCGGTGAGATGCCTGACACTCCTGCAAACCTTCTTGACGCAGCAGAAGGCGAAAACTACGAGTGGACTGACATGTATGCAGGTTTTGCAAAGGTTGCCCACGAGGAGGGATTCACTGAGATCGCTGTTCTTTTCGAAAAGGTTGCAGCCATCGAGAAGATGCATGAGGAGCGCTATCGCAAGCTTCTTGCTAACGTAGAGGGCGGACTCGTATTCTCACGCGACGAGGATATGATGTGGGAGTGCTCTAACTGCGGTCACGTGGTTATCGGCAAGAAGGCTCCTGAGCTTTGCCCAGTATGCAAGCATGCAAAGAGCTACTTCATGATCCATCCTACTAACTTCTAGCAGTTAGCTATTAAAAACATCGGGTATTAATTACGGTGACATGCCACCTACATTAATACCCGATGTTTTTATTGTAGTAGGATTCCTACTTCTTTATACGCAGAGCAAAGAGCGCTGATATCACATTCATCACGATATAGGCCGTAAAGGTTATAAGGATGATGTATGACCAGTTTATCTTCAGGATGAGCGTTGCGATTGCAAATGCAGCGGCAATGCCGATGAAATAGATTCTGATGCGGTTGTATGCCGATCCCTTCTTGAACTTGAGGGAGAACATCGGAATCTCGGACACGAGGAGCAGCGCCAGGATTACAGATGCAATCGGAATGAGGTATGTTCCATGAAGCATATTAGCCATTGACATTACTCCGTGGTCAGCAGCGTATACAAGTGATCCGCACCACATTGCGCATGCAGGAGTCGGAAGGCCGAGGAAATTCTCGCTCTGCCTGTCGTCAACATTGAACTTTGCCAGCCTAAGGGCAGAGAAGACGACGATGATAAGAGGAAGATATGACCAGAATCCTGTCATGCCGCCCTCGACGAGTCTTCTGTGAAGCATCAGTGAGGGGAGAAGTCCGAAACTTACAAGGTCTGCAAGCGAGTCGAGTTCCTTTCCCATGTCAGAGTATGCATTCAGCAATCTTGCGGCAAATCCGTCGAGAAAATCGCATACAGCCGCAGCAAGCATCAGCAGGAAAGCGATGTTCAGAGCTCCTTGGAATGTGAAAATCACACCCAGAGCCCCGCAGAGGAGGTTCATGGATGTGATTGTATTAGGTATGTGTCTGGTTATGCCCATTTCACAATGCTATTTGATACCGAGCTTCTTTGCGATATGCTCTGGAAGAGCGTCCTTGTGAACGACCACATTGAGAGTCTTGTAACGTACGAATGCATCGGATGCATACCAGATGCCGTCATACTTTCCAGTTTCGCCCCAAGAGTTCTTGACCATGAAGTACTTTGTACCGTTCTGATCCTCTGCGATTCCGTAGATGTGCATACCGTGGTCATCGGTTGTGGTCTTGCGGTCATAACCTTCCTGACGCAGTTCCTGTGTGATCACCTGCTCTTCAGGAAGTCCGTGTCTCTTCCTGCTTTCCTTCTTCTCTTCCTTCTCTGCTTCCTTTCCTACCCATCTTTCCTGGTCTGAACCGGCTTTTGTCTTCTCCTCTTCAACAGGCATAACAGCAAGTCCGTCACGTGTGAAACCCTTCTCGCTGACGTCAGAACCCCATGCGATGGTGAAACCGTTGTCGATCGCGTTGTACATTACCTCCATCATTTCCTCCATAGGAAGGTTGTAGGCGCTGTCCCATCTCCAGTTGTCGCAAACCTCGATGATGAAAGGCTCATAGAAAGGATGGTGTGTGAATGAAGTGATGTTCACATAGTCGTCATAATTCACGCCGAGTGCATCTCTATACGATTCAGGAGTGTATTCAACACCGTCAACTGTAAATGTCTCAGGAACTTCTCCGAAATATGCGTCGAGAATTCCGTCAAGACCGTTCACCCATGCTGTTGTAAGCTTGCCGTTAGGGTTTCTTCTAGCTGCGTCCACATATCCCTTGAGGACTGCATCAAGCTCGTTCTGTTCAGGCATTTCTGTGCCGTAGTTGAAGCCAGAATATACTTCCTGAGGGATGATGCCGTAATCGTCGATCACATGGAGAACGTCTCCGAATGAGCTTCCTGCAGCAAAATTGAGATGTCCGTCAAGTCTTACATACTTTACGGCTCTGTCATGGTATGACCTGCCGACTACGAACATTTCAGAAAGGTCTGTCTCGATGCCTTTTGTCCTGAGGATCTCAGACTCGATGAATGAAAGAGCAGAATAGCACCAGCAAGTTCCTGACCTGTACTGGTTCTTGATGGATGTCACAGGGTTCTCCTTGATTGTTGTGAATTTGTACTCAGGAGCCTTCTGAGCAAAGGCGGCAGACGATACTACAGCGAATGCTGCCGAAGCGATGATAAGTTTGAAGTTCATGATATTATGTTTTGTATTTGTTTTAATCCCATATCATGCAAAGATAGCAAAAATATGTAACTTTGCCATCCGTATGGCAGATGTATTATATATACATGGTATGGGAGGTGGAGGTGATTCCAGGATTCCCTCGATTCTGAATGAGGCTTTGACGTCTCATGGAGTTTCCGTACATGTCAGGACGTATGACTTCGATCCGGAGATCGCAGCCTTGCAGATAGCGGCATGGAACGATGAAGTCAAACCCGATCTTGTCATAGGGGAGTCTCTGGGGGCGCTTCATGCCATCCGGATCAAGGGCGTTCCACACCTGCTGGTATCTCCCGCATTGAACGCTCCTTTGTATTTCGAACTGATGGCATGGCTTTCTATGATTCCGGGGGTGACCGCCATTTTTGACAGAATCTATAAGCCAAGGGAAGGAGACAGGCAGTGCCTGCATTTCACATTCCGAACCTTACGCAAGTACCGTCGCCATAGGAAGGCGGCCCTTGCCGCTTCTCCACGAAGCGGGGGTCAGGATATGTTCCTTTCGTTCATCGGGACCAAAGATCATTATCGAAGAAGCGGTGTCGTCAGCCTTAGGACATGGAAAAAACACTTCGGAGAGACCTTTCTTATGTATGAAGGCACTCACTTCATGGAAGAGGAGCATATCTATTCAGTATTGATTCCTGAGATTTGTAATGTGCTAAATATAAAATAAGGAAACACAAATGTTTTTGGTTGTAACATTTGTGTTTCCTACTATATTTGACCTAAATCAGTCGTATTTTCAACCTTTTTTCAGATTGTTCTGCCCGGATATGCCTTCAGTCCTTCTTCAAGGATATGAAGTGCCTTCTTCATCTCGTCCACCTCAAGAACATAAGCGATGCGGGCGTGGTTCCTGCCTTTGCCGGGAGTTTTGTAGAAAGACGCTGCCGGAGTTACCATCGTCGTTTCGTTGTTGATCCTGAATTTCTCAAGCATGAACCTTGAGAAGTTTTCGGTGTCATCGACAGGAAGTTCCGCGATCGTGTAGAATGCACCCATCGGGAGGGGAGTGAAGACTCCTTCCATCTTGTTGAGACCTTCGATCATGAAGTCTCTTCTCTTGATGTATTCTTCCTTGACTGCTTCGAAGTATTCGTCCGGAGTGTCGAGGGCTCCTATTGCTGCGTATTGTCCGAGTACGGGAGGGCAGAGGCGCGCCTGGGCGAATTTCATAGCAGCTGCCATCACTTCCTTATTATGGGATACGATACATCCCACACGTGCTCCGCAAAGATTATATCTCTTTGATACAGAGTCTATAAGTACGACATTCTGATCAAGGTCAGGAATGTTCATCGCCGAGAAATGCGGTTCATCTGTATAGCAGAATTCGCGGTATACCTCGTCAGAAAGGAGGAAAAGGTCGTGTCTGCGTGCAATGTCGCCAAGTGCAAGCATGCTTTCCTTCGAATACTGGGTTCCTGTCGGATTTCCCGGGTTGCATACCAGTATTGCCTTTGTCTTGTCTGTGATTGCCTTTTCGAATTCTTCGATAGGAGGTATCTGGAAACCGTTCCGGATGTCTGTCGGTATCGCCTTGAGGGTCAGTCCGTTCATGAAGGCGAAAGTGTTGTAATTGGTGTAGAACGGCTCGAGCACAAGTACTTCGTCTCCCGGATTGCAGGTGATCTCAAGCGCAAGATTTACGCTTTCGCTACCCGCAACGGTTACTATGAGCTCGTCGACTGTAATGTCAATTCCGATCTTTTTGTAGTATTTCTCGACAAGACCTTTGCGGAGTTCCATCAGACCTGCAGAATGTGAATAGGATACATTCTCCATCTGGTGGTTTCTGACTGCATCCAGAGCGCATTTGGGGGATTTGATGTCTGGTTGTCCTAAATTGAGATGATATACCTTAACACCTTGTTTTTTTGCTGCGTCTGCCAGAGGTACCAGTTTTCTGATCGCTGATGCCGGCATCGCCTGAGCTTTGTTCGAAATGCTAGCCATTGATTTATCCTTGTAAAATAGTTCGTCGTTTTATCAAATCGGGCGCAAAGATAGATATTTTTTTAAGAAACTCTTCTTTGAATTTATTATCTTTGTGCCCGACTTGACAAATCGTATACTTATGGCTACTTTTAGAGAGCGTGCGCTGAACGAAGCATCGTCTCATTGCACCAGACGGTATTATGTAGAGGAAGGACCTGTATCCGGATATTTCGGACAGAATGTGCTGGACCTGGACAAGATGCGCGGATATATGTCCCAGAAGGCATATGAGGCCGTGCTGGCATCTGCAAGATACGGTGCAAAGCTTGACAGAAGCGCCTCTGACGAGATTGCAGCGGGCATGATGGCATGGGCTATAGAAATGGGTGCCACTCATTATACCCATCTGTTCCATCCTCTGACCGATTCAACTGCTGAGAAGCACGAAGCTTTCATCAAGTTCAAGGACGGTCAGGCATTCGAGAAATTCAACGGAAGCGCACTCGTCCAGCAGGAACCTGACGCGTCCAGTTTCCCAACAGGCGGTTTGAGGAATACCTTCGAAGCCAGAGGATATTCCGCATGGGACCCGTCTTCTCCTGTATTCGTGATGGACGGAACCCTCTGTATACCATCTGTTTTCGTGTCGTATACGGGTGATGCTCTGGATACGAAGGCTCCTAACCTCAAGTCGCTCCACGCGTTGAGTGAGGCGGCTGCCAAGGTGTCAAGGCTCTTTGACGAAAACGTATCTTCAGTAAAGGTGAATCTGGGAATCGAGCAGGAGTATTTCCTTGTAGACGAGTCCCTGTATAATTCAAGGCCCGACCTTATGCTCTGCGGACGTACCATCGTAGGACATACTTCGGCAAAGGACCAGCAGCTTGAAGACCATTATTTCGGAGCTATCCCTTCGAGGGTCAGTTCATTCATGAAAGATTTTGAGACAGAAGCATATAAGTTGGGAATTCTTCTTCAGACAAGACATAATGAGGTGGCTCCTAATCAGTTTGAGTGTGCGCCTGTGTTCTGCGAGGCTACCAAGGCCATAGACCAGAACATGATGCTGATGATCGTCATGCAGAAGGTTGCCGAGAGACATCATCTGAAGGTGATCTTCCATGAAAAGCCTTTTGATGGTGTGAACGGTTCCGGAAAGCACTGCAACTGGTCCATAATGACGGATACAGGGGTAAATCTTCTTTCACCGGGCTCTACACCTACGAAGAACCTCCAGTTCCTGTCATTCTATGCTTCGGTCCTGAAGGCTGTCCACCGCCACCATTACCTCCTGATGACTTCGGTTGCTACATTGAGCAACTCTTTCCGTCTTGGAGGAGGCGAGGCTCCGCCTGCAGTCATGTCCGTATTTTCAGGTTCGACCCTATATGGTGTGTTCCAGTCCATACTTAATATGAGCGATGTGAATGAGTCTTCTGATAACTCATTGGAATCCATCAAGATAGTAAACTCTATTCCTGAGATTTTCCCTGACAATACCGACAGGAACAGAACATCTCCTTTTGCATTTACAGGAAACCGTTTCGAGTTCCGTGCTGTCGGATCTTCGCAGAACGTTGCTTCGGCTATGTTCGTCCTGAACTCCATAGTTGCAGAAAGTCTCAATGAATTCCATACTGAAGTCCTGGAGCTTGAAAAGTCTGGAGAAAACCGCTCTAATGCAGTGATGTCGGTAGTCAGGAAGTTCCTGACGGAATCCCGTGACATCATGTTCGAGGGCAACGGATACAGCCAGGAATGGGAGAGGGAAGCAGAGGCAAGAGGTCTTCGTGCTATAAGGAATGTTCCTGAAGCATACGAAGTCTACCATGAAGATGCGACAGTCAGGATGTTCAGCGGTCTCAATGTGCTGGCACCTAACGAGATAGAGGCTAGGTTCGAGATCTTTAACGAGACTTATGTGAAGAAGCTTCAGATCGAGGCGCGGGTTATAGGCGACATGTGCCTGAACCATGTGATTCCAGCTGCTGTAAAGTATCAGAACATCCTCATAGAAAACATCAAGGGTATGAAGGAGATATTCGGAGATGAAGCCATGAAGCTGTGCTCTTCTGAAATCGATACCCTTAAGAAGATTTCTGCCTATGTAAACCATATTACGGCTGATGTCGAATCGCTGGTTGAAGCCAGAAAGAAGGCTAATCGCATCGAAGACATAGCTGAAAGGGCGAAGGTCTATTCTTATGAGGTCAAGTCCATGATGGATAAGGTAAGGGATAGCGCCGACAATCTTGAAATGCTGATAGATGACGAAATGTGGCCTCTGCCTAAATATAGGGAGTTGCTGTTCTTCTAATCGTTGTCTGTCAATTGTTTGTGATTGATTATGTATATTGAAACTATAACACCAAAGGAACTGGAGCAGCTTGAATATGCTTCCTTTCCGGGTAAGATACAGGTGATCGAAAGCGTGGGTGCTGAGTTCAATCGTGCCATCGCCTATCTTCGTTCCCAGAAGATAATAGGCTTCGACACGGAGACACGTCCATGCTTCACCCAGAACCAGCCTCGGTTCGGGGTTGCGCTTCTGCAGCTGTCCGGACCTGAGAAGGCCTTCCTGTTCAGGATAAACAAGATGGGAATGCACCGCAGGCTTTGCAATATTCTGGCAGATCCTAAGATAATCAAGGTCGGAGCGGCTGTGCATGACGACATCAGGGGACTGCAGAAGCATCGCGATTTCTGTGCAGCAGGTTTTGTGGACCTGCAGAAGATCGTGTGGGAGTGGGGAATACGTGACAAGGCTGTGAAGAAGATGGCCGCAATCATTCTCGGATACCGCATCTCAAAGACGCAGCAGCTCTCGAACTGGGAAGCTGACGTGCTGTCCGAATCGCAGTGCAAATATGCGGCAACGGATGCGTGGGTATGCCGTGAGATGTACCTGAAGCTTATGAAATCCGAGAAGAATCCTTTAGTTGAAGAAGAGCAGATATGATAAAGATTATATTGAAAAGGGGCAGGGAAGAGTCTCTGCTGAGGTTTCATCCTTGGGTGTTTTCCGGCGCGATAGCCGAGATCCAAGGCAATCCCGCAGAAGGCGACATCGTGTCCGTCCATGCAGCAGACGGTTCATGCCTTGCATATGGACATTATCAGATAGGCTCCATAGCCGTGCGCATCCTGAGCTTTGACGACAGCGCCTTGAAGCCGGATTATTGGGAAGACATGATTGCCCGAGCCCTTCAGGTCCGCATTTCCTGCGGACTTCATGGCTCCGAAGACACAAACTGCTACCGCCTCGTTCATGGCGAAGGAGATAATCTCCCTGGACTTATCATTGACTACTATGACGGAGTCTGCGTGATGCAGGCCCATTCTGTCGGCATGTTCCGTGCGAAGAAGCAGATTTCCGACGCTCTGCAGAAGGTGTATGGCCCTTCTCTTAAGGCTGTCTATGACAAGAGTTCCGGTACCGCACCGTATAAGGCCGGTCTTGAACTTATAGACGGTTATATGTACAGAAGGGAAGATTTCAAGGAAAACGAGCTTGTCGTCCTTGAGAACGGCCATAAGTTCATGGTCAACTGGACCGAAGGACAGAAGACCGGATTCTTCCTGGACCAGAGGGATAACAGAGCCCTTGTCGGCAGCGTGTCCAAGGGGCGTAATGTGCTGAATCTCTTCTGTTATACCGGTGGCTTCTCAATTTATGCTTTAGCTGCGGGAGCGAATCATGTCGACTCTGTCGACAGTTCGAAAAAGGCCATGATGATGGTCGACAGGAATGTTGCCCTGAACGGTTTTGACGAGTCTGTCCATACCAGTCTTTGCTGCGATGCTATTGATTATCTCAAGTCTGTTCCGGAAGGGAAATATGACCTGATGATAGTCGATCCGCCGGCATTCGCAAAGCATAGGGGAGCGCTGAAGAATGCCCTCAGGGCATACCAGAGGCTGAACGCCGCGGCCATCTCCAAGGTAGCATCGGGGGGCTTTGTGTTTACATACAGCTGTTCGCAGGTCGTGGATAAGGAATCATTTGCCCTCGCTGTGTTCTCTGCTGCAGCCCAGTGCGGAAGGAAGGTCCGCATCCTGGACCGTCTGAACCAGCCGTGTGACCATTCTGTAAATATCTATCATCCTGAAGGAGAATATCTTAAAGGCTTGCTGCTTTATGTTGAATAATCGTATTTTGGCTCTTTTGCTGATTGTTTCTGCCGTGTCATGTACCAATGTGCGTGAGAAATGTACCTCGGCATCAGGCTATTCCGTGTCAGAGGATACGGTCAGCGTATGTATAAACGGTCGTGTTCCTGTAGAAGGAGAATGGGACGCCAAGTGGCTCCACCGTTATGCTGCCGATGTCGATGAACTTGCTGCGAAAGCTGCAGCCGATCCGCGTCAGGAGATAGATGCAGTCTTTTTCGGAAGCTCTTCCATCAGGCTCTGGAAAGACCTGGAAGAGATGATGGCTCCCCTCAGCGTGGTGAACAGGGGATACGGCGGCGCGACCGTTCGTGACATCCTGGTCAATTATGAAAAGCTTATGGCGCAGTATCGCCCGAAGGCATTCGTGGTATTCTGTGACAACGACATCTGCGGTAATGACAACGATCTTTCCGTGTCTGGCGTTCTGGACCATTACAGGCTGCTGTTCAACAGGTTGGATCAGGATTATCCAGGTGTTCCGGTCTTCTTCCTCTCATGGAAATATTCGGGACTTCGCGCCTTCATGCGTGACACCCAGAAGCTTGTCAACGATGTGATGGCTGACTATGCTTCAACCAGCCCTCAGGTGACATTCGTTGATGTGAACGCAACGCTTCTGCTTCCGGACGGTGATATCAATCCGGCACTCTTCGAGTCAGATGACCTCCACATCAACCGTGATGGATATCTGCTCTGGACCTCAGTTCTCAAGCCTCATCTGATGGAAGTCTGCGGAAAGTAAAGTTTGGGACGATTTGCTCAAATATATTTTGCAAATCGAATAAAAGTCCCTATATTTGCAGTCCCAAAACAAAACTGGTGCTTTGGCCGAGCGGTTAGGCACAGGTCTGCA
>JAFTYS010000116.1 GCA_017461285.1 Bacteroidales bacterium
CACATTCGGCACGACAATGATGGCCGCAGCATATCCGCTCTCGCCGCGGAAACGGGTTGCAGTAAGTAATATGGCAGCCATTACCATCAGAATGATGATGCTGGACGAATTGACCGTAAGTATGAAGTTCTCGTATCCCATAGACATACCTTTCCATTCAGGCACAAAATTACCCAAAAATTGGTATAATTTTACAGTTTTAGCCCGCTTTCAAACAATTCCCCCGATTCCCCCGAGATTTTTGGACGGTTTGCACTGGATTCAGAAACAAGAGGTTGAGCGGGCGAAATCGCAGCAGAATGCTCTGCCAGGCGATTTCGTCCGCTCAACGTCAGAATTTTCCGGATGTTGAGCGAAGGGAATGGCATCCGAGGCTCTCCTGACGATGTTTCGTCCGCTCAACCTTTTGGGAATCATCAGGATCATTCAGTGCATTTCTGCATCTTTCCGTCTGTTGTGAAGATCACATTGGTCTCTTCGTCGCCACCGATTTCGGCCATCAGCAGATCCTTTGAGATCATGGTGATATCTGAATAGACCGCAGGGATGACCATCTTTCCTGTCCGGGAGTCCATGACTCCGAAGCAGTCATAATCGACCATGACTTCAACCAGGTACGGGTGCAGTTCGTATTCATCAGCCTGGTCATCATGATATCTGACCATATATTTCAGCGGCCAGGTCTGGTCGATCACGAAAGGCAGCAGGACTTCTCCGTCGAAAGCGACCAGCTGCTTGACTCCACCAAGCCTGAGATACGCATTGCCTGCCCTCGAATTCGACTTGATATTGTCATATACAGGCTCAAAGATGACATTCATGTCCGCATCAGCCAGTCCGCACTTTCCGTTCTTCCTGATATACCAGGTCGTTTCACCATGTCCCTTGAAGATACGCGAATACTCCATCGGAAGCTTCATATTGCCCTGGCGGTCGATTGCTCCATACTTATTCGTCCGGCCGTCAACCAAGACACAGTGTCCATCTTCAAACAAATAGTCATAACCGGCTACATAATCATACACTGCCGGGATGACCATCTCATTGTCATAATTGATGAAACCTACCTTGCCGTTATCGGCGACGACAGCAGCGAGCCCTTCGGAGAAATGCCATGCGTGGCTGTACTGCCCGCCGATCACCACTTTGCCGGTGTTCACATTGAGATATCCTCTCTTCCCTTCCTTGTCGCAGAACACTGTCAGAGAATCCCTTTCAGGCACACAGGAGATCCAGCGGACCTTGGGCGAGAGTCTTTCATCTGTCTTCTTATTGTATGTCGCAACCTGGTTATTGCTGAAATGACGGATTTCGATATTCTTACCCAAATCCTCATCGCCCCAGTAGTAATGGGTAAGGCCAAGATGGTCTTTGAATGTATCGACCAGCGCCTCCACCATGTTCACAACGAAGATGATTGCAACAATCGCCAGTCCGGTCTTCCAGCAGAAATTGAACGGTTTCTTGAATTTGTTCCAGATCTGACTCAATCTTACGCTCCCGACCTTGGTCAGGAACCTCCTGAATTTTGATTTCTTTTCCATACTGATAATTGATTTACCAATATAGAGTCCGGAAATCAAAAAATCTATCAGATACTGCGTCCTGTCAGGTTCTGGAACTCTCGCATGAATTGTGTATATTTGCAGGAGCTGCCGGTGAGCGACGGCAGAGTTCATTTGTTGAATTGCTGAAAACTGATAGTATGGAAAAGAATCAGAGAAAGTATCTTGCTGAGACCGTGAACTATTCGGAGGAAGATGCGAAGTTCATGATGATGGCGATAAATCTGTCTGAAGACAACATTGATTCCGGAGGAGGTCCTTTCGGAGCGGTAATCGTGCGTGATGGTGAAGTGATTGCGACCGGCACCAACAGGGTGGTTCCTAATGCGGACCCGACAGCGCACGCTGAAGTCATGGCTATCCGCAATGCATGTGCAGCTCTGGGGACCTTCCAGCTGACAGGGTGTACGGTATACAGTTCATGCGAGCCTTGCCCTATGTGCCTGAGCGCATTGTATTGGGCCGGTGTAAGCAGGATATGCTATGGAAACACCAAGGACGATGCAAAGGCTATTGACTTTGATGATTCCTTCATATATGACCAGCTGGAGCTCGATTACGAGGACCGTTCGATCAGATGCGAGCATTTCATGCGTTCCTATGCATTGAGAGCATTCCGCAAATGGGATGAGAAGAAGGACAAGACACCGTATTGATTATCTGCCTGAGGAGTTCTTTCTGAAAGCCGATACCATGTGCAGTACTGCAAGAACAGGGAAGATTTCGAGACGTCCCAGAAACATCAGAGCCGTATATACGATCTTGGCAAAGACAGGTTGCGAGGCGTAATTTCCCATTGTTCCCAACGAGCCTAATCCCGGACCTACGTTTCCGAGAGAGGCCAAAGTTCCGGAAAAGGCATCAGAGATCTCCACTCCGGACATCAGCACCGCCATAAATGACATGAAGAGGATGAACACATAGGCCACAAAATAGAGAAAGACGGCAGACACCTGATCATTGCTGACTGTATGGCCGTCTACTTTAGTGCAGAAGACTGATGACGGATGGAGACGCCGTCTGAATTCATTCCCTATTTCCTTGAATATTATCAGCATGCGGTCTGCCTTGACACCTCCTGTGGTCGAACCCGAGCACCCGCAATGAAAGGCAGCCAAAAGGAGGAATACATTCGCAAGCACCGGCCATAAGGCGTTATCGGCATTACCGAATCCGGTGGTAGATATGAAGCTGACGACCTGAAACACAGAGTCCAGGAGGGCTTTGCCGAATGAACCGTATCCACCCTGGAGCATCAGTACAAACGTGATGAAAAGCGACAGCACCAGTATCACGTTCAGATAATATCTGGTTACGGAATTTCTGACCGGGGCAAGGAACTTTTTTACAAGCATCGCATATATGACTCCAAAATGCATCGACGCCAGGATCATAAAGACGATGATGATGACATCTATGACCGGAGAGTCGTAATGCATTATGGATGTATTTCTTGTGCTGAAACCGCCTGTAGCTATGGTACTGAAGGAATGGTTGACGGCATCGAAGAAAGACATGCCGGCCAGTTTCAGCAGCAAGGTTTCAACTGCCGTCAGTCCGACGTAGACAGAGAGCATGATTCTCGGCACATTGGCAGAACGGTAACGGTACCCGTATTTGGACAATGCGGAAAGTTCGAGGTTAGACAGCTTGAATTTTAATGAACTTGCATCAGGGATTATCAGAAGAAGGAAGACCACGACACCCAGTCCTCCGATGAAATGGGTGGATGAACGCCAGAAAAGAAGGCTCCGGGGCAGGCTTTCGATATCTGTAAGTATCGTAGATCCAGTCGTGGTGTAGCCTGAAACGCTTTCAAACCACGCGTTGACCAAAGTGAACTCTCCTCCGTAAAGCACATAAGGCAACATTCCTACTACAAATGACATAAGCCAGGCAACAACTATGGTGATATAACCATCCTGGACGGAGTTCTCGTGACCACGCCGCACAAATATCAACGGGAAGGCACCCATTATGGAAGTGATAAGGAAACTGATCACCAATGGTGCAAAAGCTTCATCCATACCATCCGATATGGAGATCAGGACAGACAACATCATAAATAAGGCGTTAACCAGCAACGCCTTACCTACATTTGAAGATATCGCCTTTATATTCATCCGGGGTAAAGATATAAAATATCCCTCGTTAATATCATATTTCATTCAAAAAATGTATTTTTGCAGGCTGTATACGGGCCCGTACTGTCCGAAGCACTATATACCTATGAAGCAACTTAAAGAACGTATATTGAACGACGGAAAATGTTTTCCGGGAGGCATATTGAAGGTCGACAACTTCATCAACCACCAGATGGACCCTGTCCTTATGCGCGAGATGGCGAAAGAACTTGTGAAAAGGTTCTCGAACCATCAGATCAACAAGGTGATCACCATCGAGGCCAGCGGCATAGCACCTGCTATCATGGTCGGGGCACTTCTTGACGTTCCGGTTCTGTTCGCCAAGAAGAAGGTGCCCAGCACAATGGAGAACATGCTGGTGACCGAAGTCTTCTCCTTCACCAAAGGACGTTCATATACCGTATGTGTAAGCGGCGATTATCTGTGCAAGGATGACAGAGTGCTTTTCATCGACGACTTTCTGGCCAACGGCAATGCTGCCAAAGGAATCATCGACCTTATAAATCAGGCCGGAGCATCGCTTGAAGGGATGGGATTCCTAATCGAAAAAGGATTCCAGACCGGAGGCAATGAACTTCGAAGCCTCGGGATCCACGTCGAATCCCTGGCTATAATCGACAGCCTTGACAATTGCACCATTAAGCTGAGATAAAGAATGAACGACAACGGACTCATCTACTGTCTTGACATTCAGACCACCTGCTACCTTGTTTAGATGTCGCTTTTAATTCCCTGAGACTGTAAAGAACATATTCTCATCAGGCATCACCACAGGAGGTCTCGCTGCAATCATCTCGAATATGGTTATCCGTATCAAGGGAGAATAGCATCAAAGCACTGCAACGATTCTCTCCAGCCATTCACGGTCTGTGGCGTCGAAGGTGCCGAACGCGGTGCTGTCGATATCCAGGACAGCGATTACGGTTTCATCTCGGAAGACGGGGACTACGATCTCGCTGTTAGAGGCGCTGCTGCAGGCGATGTGGCCGGGAAACTGATGGACATCAGGGACGACGACTGTGGCTTTTCTTTCCCAGGCGCTTCCGCAGACGCCTTTTCCGAAACCTATCCGGCAGCATGCGACCGGCCCTTGGAATGGGCCGAGCACAAGCTGCCCGGACGCCATGTCGACCCGGTAGAAACCGGTCCACCAGAATCCGAACTCATGGTGGAGCATGGCGGCGACATTGGCCATATTGGCGATGAGGTCGCCTTCATCGGCGACAAGAGCCTTTATCTGCTCGAATAAAGTCTTGTATCTTTCTGTCTTGCTCATAGTGCGGACAAAATTAACAAATTCTGTGAGCCGGCCAAAAAAATCAGCGAAACACGCCAAAAAGCCGATTAATGAACCATCGTTTGTATCTAAATTTGTAGCTTTCAAGAGTTTATTCGGATGGCAGCGACTAAAAACGACTTCATATCTGGCAACGACCTCTATTCCACAAGGAATGAGAAGCTTATACATGCCGTAGCCTGGTCCGCGATTGCCATTCTTCCGCTCGCGCTTGAATTATGGACCCTGATCACCGATTCCACTTTCGACTGGGACTTCGTACTGCGATGGTGGTCGGGCATGCTGCCGCTGATCATCATCTTTATGATCCACAATAAGTTCCTCATCCCGAACTTCATGAAGAAGGGAAGGATTGGCCTTTATATCCTTTCGGTCACGATCCTGATAGCGATATATGCCGGATATGTACTTATCTCCATGCCGCCTCCCCCTCCGATGCACCAGATGCCGCCGGTCCATCATATGCCGGTGCACAAGCGGCCGCTCCCGTTCCATTTCCGCTTACTGTTCAAGCTGATTCTTGCTGTGCTGACCCTAGGTCTGAACGTCGCCATATCGTTGCTGTTCACCTATCTGCGTGACCAGTCGGTCAGGAAGGAACTGGAAAACCAAAGACTCCATGAAGAACTGAAGTACCTCAAGCAACAGATCAGTCCGCACTTTCTGATGAATGTCCTCAACAACATCCATGAGATGACTGAGGAGAACGTAAAGGAAGCACAGGACATGATCCTGGAACTTTCGTACATGATGAGGTACGTCCTGTATGAAAGCGAGAAGGACATGACGACGCTGTCGTCGGAATGCCGGTTCATCTCCAGCTACATAGCCTTGATGAAGCATAGATATGTCGAAGACTTCGTGACCGTCAATACAGGACTGCCGGAAAACATATCCGATGACATAAGCATCCCGCCGCTAATATTCATCTCGTTCATTGAGAATGCTTTCAAGCACGGTATCAGCTACAGCAGCCAGTCATTCATTGACATCAGCCTGCATGTAAAAGAAAGCGGGATAATCTTTACATGCAGAAACAGCATGCCGGCAGAAAGAAAGCAGTCCTCCGAAAGTGGAGTCGGCCTGGCAAACGTCAGAAGAAGACTTGACCTTCTCTACGGTGACGGCTATTCACTTGACATAAATAAAGACAATAACACCTATTCAGTAACTCTGACAATACCTGACAGATGAATATACGTTGCATGATAATCGATGACGAACCACTGGCTTTGAAAAAGCTGAAGCGCCATCTCCTCAAGTATCCTTTTATGGAACTGTCCGCCGCCTGCCATAGTGTGGAAATGGCAAGGAAGCATCTGGAATCCAATGAAATCGACCTCATATATGTCGACATAAACATGCCGGACGTCAATGGTCTGGACTTCATCCGGTCGCTGGAGAATCCCCCTATGGCCGTATTCGTGACGGCATATCCCGAATATGCGGTCGAGAGCTACAAGGTAAATGCCTTGGACTATCTCCTGAAGCCATATGGAAGCGAGGATTTCAACAGGACTGCAGAAAAGGTCTACAAGCACTGGCAGCTTCTTCAGAACCAGAATTCTGTTAACGGGCATGGGGAAAATAATGTTCTTTATCTGAAGAGCGACCACCGCTACCTGCGTGTAGAATGCGATGACATCAGGTTCATCGAAGGACAGAGCGAATATCTTAAGGTCCATCTGGTTTCGGGAGAATCATTCCTGACCCACATGACTTTCAGACAGATAAGCGAATCGCTTCCCGACAATTTCATCCAGATACACCGGTCATACATCGTGAACATGAAGCACGTGACATCAGCAGAGCGCACTCTGGTCATTCTGGACGACAACACCAGGCTTCCGGTCAGCGAATCAAAGAAAGCTGCGTTGCTGCAGTACATGAATTCCGGCAGATAGGCCGGTCCCCTCAATCCTTTCTGACCCTTCTGATGCAATGGGTGATAATAGTCTGGGCAATCAGCTTATGGCCTTCGGCATTGGGATGGATGCCGTCAGGGCAATACAGGGACCTTATGTCTCCCCTGTAGATATCGAAAGGAGTCGTGATGTCATATATCTGTGTCCCGGTCATGCTGGCGATCTTGAAAAGACTGCGGTTGTAGCTCTCATGCCATCTGGAAATGATGCCCACATCGCCGCCGAGCCACTTCACGACATTGGTCTTCTGCTCATCAGTCATCATGCGGCTGAAGAATGAGAAATACATTTCAGAAATGATGGGCGGCAGGGAGACTATCACAGGGACCGAACCGAGCGACCGCACCCTTTCAATCAGCTTCAGGAACTGTTCTCCGAAAGACTCGAGCCTGGTCTTCGGACTGTGGTCCAAATCCGGGGCCTGGGCAATCTTCATCCAGTCGAAATCGCAGTCGTTTCCCCCGTATTCAAGAAAGGTGTAGTCGGAATCGGCGATTTCAGCATAGTGGCGGTCTATCATGTTGTTCCCGAATCCCACCGTACATCCGAACTTGCCATAGTTTTCGACCGACATGTCAAGCTCGCTGCTGATTATGTCCATATAATTCGAATCTGTGACTGCATATCTGTTGTCATTTCTCAGGACGACTCCTTTAGTAAGAGAATCTCCGAGTGCGATAATTCTGGTCCTGCTCATATTCGTTAGGTTTTATGCTGCAAAATTAGACCGCCACCGACACAGCAGGAAAAAGGAGTTGCCGGGACGAGCAGAAAGAGACGAAAATGCCCTATTCAGGGATAAACGGGGAGATTTAGGGACGTTTGACAAATAATTGTTATATTTGTCCCTACGAAAAAGGTACTAAAATGAACAACACAATCAGCAGAATCACGTCGGGAACCGGCACGATAGTCCACTCCCTGGTAATACCGATATTCATCATGGTGTTCACGATCTATTACCGTCCTTACGGAATATTCGAGACCCTCAGCATGGAGAATGCATCGTTCACATTCAACGTGACGATCCTGTTCTGCATCGTGCTCGTTTCATTGTCCATCACCAGAGGCTGGCTTTACCTTGTGGCAAGACACAGGAGCCTGGCGCCCTCGGCCTACCTGATCTGGAGCATAGCGGAAATTCTGATAGCATCATTGTTCTGCTCTTTGTATTATGTGCTGATGTGCAGCGATCCTCTGCCGTTCTATGAAGTCGCAGGTGCTTCTTTCATAAGACTGCTGACAATGGGAATATATCCATACGGATTCCTCTGGATGGCCTTCACGATACATGCGGGCGAGAATGCCTCTCCTGCAGAAGACGGTTCGCTGATACGTTTCCACGACGAGTACAAGAAACTGAGATTCGTGATCGCGCCCGAGGCCGTGATCTTCATAAGGTCTGAAGACAATTACGTGCAGATACATTATCTTGACGGCGGCAAGGCAAAGAAATTCATACTGCGCTCTTCCATGAGGGCTCTTGAAGAGACCTTGAGCAGGCATGGCCTCGTACGCTGCCACAGGTCATACTTCATCAATCCATCCTTCATAAAGATCGTCCACAGGGACGACACAGGTCTGATCGTCGCAGAGCTGAAACAGGATGGATACGAAAGCATCCCGATATCACGAAAATACCAGGATGCGATAACTAAGCTTCTGTAACTGTCATAGGTCAGATCTTCAGCTTGATGCCAGATCTGCCGGCCAGTGCCGCCAAGGCTGTGCAGAGCAGAGAAAAGAGGGCGCATTTGAGCAGACCCAGCGCTCCGGTAAGCCAGTCTATGGTATAGACCCCGAAAACTGCAAGTATGCTGTAAAGCACATACGGCATCATATAGACCGTCAGAGTCGCCGTTCCGGATGCCTTGACAGGACGGAACCAGCCCGTCTTTCCATATGATTCAAGAATACGCAGGATGAGATACAGACATATGGACAGAGAGGTCACGTAAAGGCACCATGGCAAGGTTCCGAGAAGTTTGGATATGATCCACCAATGGTGAAAGAGGGCCGCTGCGAGGGAGGAGATGACGGCAGCTGCGAGTGCACAGCCGATCCTGACGGTACATCTGCGCGAGGACAGACGGCTCTCGGCAAGCGAGAAAAGCATGCCTCCTGCAGCCATGATGGCAGAAGATGCATTGCCAAGTCTTAGCGCATCCGCCATGTCTGCGATAAAGGAAGGCCCTTCTATCAGATAACTTCCGTCACGCATCTGCGTAAGAAGAAGATTTGCAACGCAGAGGGCAAGCCAGACGAAGGTGATGCGGAAAGGTTTCCTGCGGCAGAGGAGATATGTTACGGCGCAGAAACAGTAAGCCCATCCGATGAGTCCGAGGATGCCCCACCATCCGGCAGTGAAGAAGCCTCCCTCAGGAGTGCGGAAGGTCAGCGCAAGAAAGGCCAGAATGGCCAGACCTGCAGCCTGGAGCCATCTTTTCGCCCTGAATTCCTTCGGATATGAGTTCCATATGAGGAAGAATGCCATCACCATCATGATGCGATAGAAATTGACACCATATCCGGCAACGGAAGAGAATCCACCTTCTGAATTGACTATGAATACTCCCATCAGAAGAAGTGCAAGAGTGCGGGAAAGAATGTGGCTGAGGGTGGATTCGCCGCTGCAGCCCTTGGCAAAGCGGTTCTCTATCGCATAAGGCACGGACATTCCCATGGCAAACAGGAACATCGGGAAGACGACGTCAGAAACGCCCATTCCATCCTCGAGCATGGCAAAATGTTCCAGAAAATGCGGCACGCCTCCTACGGTCCAGAAATCATTGACGAAGACCATAAGAAGCATCGTAAGACCACGGAGCATGTCTATTGCCTCGTTACGCCTTGAAAACAGACTGTATTCCATTATATATTATTTAGAACGGCTTTCCTGACGGGCTTTTTTGGCCTCGAACTTCAGACGGTATTTTTCGAGAACGGCAGCGTCCCTCTCCGCCTGACGGGCCGCTTTTTCAAGAGCGGCCTTCTTGCGGCGGCGTTCCTTTTCAAGACGCTTGGCTTCTTTTGCCGCAGCCTTTTCGGCATCGCGCTTGTCCAGTTCTGCCCAGCGGGCCTCACGTTCTTCCTGCTTCTTCTTTCTGACCGCTTCCCTGGCAGCCTTCTTCTCGGCCTTGATGCGCGCCTTCTCGGCCTTCGCCAGCTCCTTCGGAGTCATGGCGGCCCTCGCAACGGAATCCGCTACAGCAAGGGAGTCGGATAGGGCGAGCGAGTCTGCCGGCACGGCAGAGAGCGAGTCGCGGACTGAAAGGGAGTCTCTTACAGACAGACTGTCGGAAAGAGCCAGTGAATCCTTCAGGGCAAGGCTGTCGGCAAGGGCGAGGCTGTCAAGCCGAGCCTGCTCTGCAGCGCGTGATTCGGCAATCCTGCGCTCACGCTCCCTGACAGCACGAAGCGAGTCCCTTACTTCTATCTGACGATAGACATCATTCATGTATCCCGGGAAGTAGATATCAGTCTGTTTGAAGGTAGCTCTAGGACGGGCGCTGTATGATCTTCTTTCGCTTGGACGGAGAGACAGAGGGGTCACAGCATTTCTGTCTGCCGGCCTCTTTTCAGGCTGCCAGTTGAAACCCTTGAGCACCTTCTCGTCTTCAGAAAGCTGGACCACAGGATATCCGTCGTTCTTCGGAGCTTCGTAATAATAGACGCGTTCGATATTTCCGTCCTTGAAGGTAGCGGAAAGCATCTTCGAATCTGCCTTGTTCACAGTAGCCAGAGCGTCGTTCTCCTCGATGAAGAATACCGCAGAAGCGCCTCCCAGGGCATCAAACCTTTCAAGCCCTCCCTCCTCGTCAAAGAAAGCAAGCATCTCAGTCGCCCTGATCTGGTCATAAAGTTCAGAATCCTCCTGGATGGTGATGAACGCATTGGACATCAGGCTGGCCTTCTGCATCGCGCCCTCGCTTATCACGACCGTGATGCTGTCGGCCGCATACTGTCTGCGGACTTCCTGCCATATTATCGGTTCATTGAACAGACGTGCCAGCGAATCGAGATCCGAATAGACCAGTGAATCGCAGACCACCTGCATGTTCTTCTTATATATCCTTACGTTGCGGAGCGCTTCCAGAAAACCGATTCCTGTAGTGTCCGGAGGTGCAACCTCCACGGTATCAGCAACCGACAATGAATCAGTCACGCCTAGAGAATCCAGGACTCCGAGAGAGTCTGCCGATGCCAGCGAATCCTTCGTAACGGACAGGCTGTCCGACGAAGGAAGCCCCATACGTGCACCCGACACCATCGGAGGTATCGCCGGCCTTGTGCTGCCGGCCGTCGCTGTAGAGTCCGGATGCGGAGGAGCTGCCGACGCCTTTCTAAGTCCGGCGCCGCCCTGAGGTCCCCTGGCGGGCGGAGGCGTCTGCGGGCCCGGCCCGGCAGCAGGCTGCCCCTGGCCGGCCTTCTTGGCCTCCGCTTCCTTCTTCGCACGGTAGTTCGGATCGTTCATGGCCTCCTCTTCTGCTGCCTTGGCTGCCGCCTCGGCAGCTTTCTTCCTGAACTCGCCTACCGGATCCACATCCAGATCGGAAAGCCTCTTCTTCGAATCTGCCACCACTGAAGAATCTATATCACACATGCGTACAGTATAGTACACAAGCTTCTCCGCTCCCATATATACGGTATCTATGCTTCCGTCCTCCTCTTCCGTCTGGGTTATCACAGCCGGCTTGCGGGTCAGAGTCACCTTGGAAAGCGAATCCTGATAGAAAAGACGTCCTGCCAGGGCGAAGACATTTCTGGTAGTATCCGTCATCTGTGCCCGGCCGAGCATCTCGACATCCTGGACTGCCCTATAGAAATACAGACTATCACACCATCCTTCCTGATCCGGGGTCATCACATGGACATCCTCATTGAAAAGGAAAAGCTCCATGCCTCTGTCATACCAGCCCTTCTCGGAAGAAAGCATATTGTCGTCCTGCCATGCGTTCGTTCCTTTTCCGAAGGTCGCAAGATTAAGGTCCGACTCATACACGAGGCTTGAAGTCTTGACGAAGATGGAGTCTGTAAACATGTTCACATCCCTTTCGAATGTGAAGGTCTTTATCTTGGAATCATACGTTCCCTCGCGGCTCTCGATTATCTGTCCGTCCTTGTCCCTCATCGCACCGCCGTTCTTGAAGATGGCGACAGAGTCCTTCGTATTGTAGTCCAGATGCCTGGTACGCAGGGTGTTATGATCCTTGTCGGTAAGCTGGACGACGGATCCTCTGAACTCTGCAAGGTCGTCGTCTATGAGATATTTGAGATTGTCGCTGGTAAGCACCGTCTCATCCTGAAGGATGCTGACATGGCCCCATGCATCTATCGTCTTTGTCTCAAGGTTCCACAACGCGGTATCACAAATGAGGTATGTGCCGTTGTGCAGGAATCTTGCCGGACCGACCACCTTCCTGTATCTGCCGCCTTCGACATCCACCATCTTGGCGGACTTGGCGCTCATCAGCCATATGAGGCTGTCCTTCTGCTCCTCTTCCTGCTGCTGGGCAGAGAGGGGCAGACAAAAAAGGATTGCAAGAAGTATATAGGTCAGTCTCTTCATCTGATGCTGGGACTATTCGGCCTTACGGAATTTCTCATACCAGCCCTCACGCTCGAACACGCAGTCTTCGAACATAGGGTCGATCACGATATATGTCGACTCGATCTTTGAATTGATGAAATCGTCGATGGCCTTCATCTGAAGCTCGTTTCTCGCATTGTCAAGAAGGAGTGTGTAGTCGTTGCTGAATGATGCCGGATGCGAAGGTATGATTTTGTCCACCTTGATGATCTTGTAGACGGTGTTTCCGTCGCGTCCCTCGTTGTCGAGAGACTCTACAGGCACAGATATCTCTCCCTCCTTGAGCTCTGCAATGGCTGCATAGTCCTGAGGCTTGAGCTGGTCGATCTCGAAGTATGACGAGCCGGTGTTAGGGTCGGACATCTGACCTCCGTTGGTCCTGGTGGCAGGATCTTCCGAATAGAATCTCGCTGCAAGCTCGAATGTTACCGCCTCATTATTCAGTTCTGTCTTAAGGCTGTCGAGCACATGGAAGGCCTTGCTTCTGTCGTCAGCGGTATATTCCGGCTTGAGGAGAATATGGCGGGCATTGAACATATCGCCCTTCTTCTCGAGGACCTCGATGATATGGAATCCGTCCGGAGTCTCCACGATCTGTGAGACCATGCCGGGCTTGAGGGCCATAGCCGCATCGGAGAAAGCAGGCCAGAAGATTGACTTCGAAGCCATTCCGAGCTCGCCGCCCTTGCGTGCGCTGCCCGGGTCCTGCGAATAGATTCGTGCGAGGGTCGAGAACTTCTCTCCGTTGATGATTCGCTCGCGGATGGCAAGAAGCCTCTCCTTGACAGCAAGATTTGCCGCTTCGCGGTCAGGATAAATGCATATCTGGCTCAGCTGGTACTTCACCGGAACCATCGGAAGGTCCTCAGGATCGGTAGAATCCACATACTTCTGTACATCGTAAGGAGTGAGCGAAGGTATCTTGCTCGCGATCTCCTGCTGCATCTGCTGGGTCAGCGTCTGGTCCTCAAGGTCAGAGCGCCACTCCTGACGAAGCCTGTAGATAGGCTTGCCGAACTCCTTCTCGACAGCCTCCTCACCTCCGAGGTTGGTCTTGAGCATGTCTATACGGTTTGCAAGCTCGCTTTCCACCATCTCATTGTTCACAACCAGAGAGTCCACACGCGCCTGCATCAGGAAGAGCTTGGAAGCCATCATGTTCTCAAGAAGCTCGCACCTTGCCTTCCTGTCAGACTGCATTCCGTAATTGTACTGCATCATCTGCATTTCAGACTCGATGTCCGATATCATTATCACTTCATTTCCGACAACAGCTACAGTCTTGTCGACAATACCGCCCTGATACCTCTGTGCTGAAGCGCTTACTGAAGCGGCCGCAAGCAAAAGGACAGCCACACCTTTCAAGATATGCCTCATATTCTAATAAATTACTAGTTTTCCGTTTTCGCGCGCATCATTCAGCAAATCCTGTTCCAAAGATGAGATCAGAGCCTGCTTGCGCGTGCTGATTATTATATCCTTTATCCTTTCGGATGTATATTCCATAGGGGCATAGTCCCCAGCCTTGATCAATTCCGACACGAAGGCGAGATTTGTCACACCGGTCGTGTCATCCTGCCTCACCCAGCCGTTCCTGACCTGGCCCAGCATGGAATCATATGTCATGCCCATTTCCCTTGCAAGGATTATCACATCCTGCCACTCATCCTGCCATGTTGTGAACATCATGGCAGAAGAAAAAGCCAGACTGTCCGCCTCCACAAGATCATTCGCATCTGAAGAATCCATCTTCTTCCTTATCGTCTCCAGCATCGGAGAATCCGTGTGGATACGGAGAAAACGCGCCTTCACAAGAGGTCTCTCCAGTCTGAAGTTCTCCTTATGGGCAAGGTAGTATTCCTCAACCTTGTCATCTGAAACCGCCGTATCCAGCCTCTCGTTCACATAAAGCTGCTCGTAGCGGTATTTCAGAAGCGAAGTGCGGTAGGCCTCCAGTTCCTTCGTAACATCCTTCTCCGCTTTAGGGAGCTGCTGCTCGGCAATAGCCACATATATCCTGTCAGAAGCCCATGCATCTATATACTGACGGGCCAGAAGGATGCTGTCCTGTTCAGATATCCCTTTTGGCACAACCTGGTCGATGTCGCTGCGGTAAAGCCTCTCCTTGCCTGCCTGTGCGACCACCTCCCCGTTACGCAAAATGTTCGAAATCGCCCTGCACGACGACAATGACGGCAGGACGATTCCCAAAATCGCTATGATACTGAACAGTCTTCTCATTATCTTGAATAGTTCGGAGCCTCGCGGGTGATGGTTACATCATGCGGATGTCCCTCAAGATATCCGGCATTAGTGATACGCACGAACTTCGCATCACGAAGCTTCTCGATGTTTGGCGCACCTACATAGCCCATACCTGCACGGAGACCACCTACGAGCTGATATACAACTTCGTTGAGAGTTCCCTTGTAAGGCACCTGAGCCACGATTCCCTCCGGAACGAGCTTCTTGATGTCCTCTTCCATATCCTGGAAGTAGCGGTCCTTCGAGCCCTGCTGCATAGCCTCGAGAGAACCCATGCCGCGATATGACTTGTACTTACGTCCGTTGAGGATGATGGTCTCTCCAGGAGACTCCTCGACTCCTGCGAAGAGTGAACCTGCCATGATCGTGCTTGCACCAGCCGCGAGAGCCTTCACGACGTCACCAGAATAACGGATACCGCCGTCTGCGATAACAGGAACGCCTGTTCCCTTGAGCGCCTCTGACGCCATCATGACTGCCGAAAGCTGAGGCATTCCGACACCGGCGATGACACGTGTAGTACAGATAGAACCAGGTCCGATACCTACCTTCACTGCGCTTACGCCCGCATCTGCGAGAGCCTTCGCACCCTCTGCCGTAGCGACATTACCTGCCACGATCTGGACATCAGGAAGAGCATCGCATGCACTCTTGATCACATTGAGCACGCCCTGCGAATGGCCATGTGCCGTATCTACCACTACCGCATCGGCACCTGCGCTTACGAGCATCTCGATGCGCTCGATGGTATCCGACTTCACACCTACTGCCGCAGCTACGAGAAGACGTCCTTTGCTGTCCTTCGATGCGATAGGATTGTCCTTTATCTTCATGAGGTCCTTGTATGTGATCAGGCCGACGAGCTTTCCGTCTCCATCCACAACAGGGAGCTTTTCGATCTTGTACTGACGGAGGATGTCTGTTGCTGCAGGAAGGCTGATGCCCTTCGGAGCTGTCACGAGATTGTCCTTCGTCATTATTTCAGATACAGGCATCTTCGGATCCCTCTGGAAGCGGAGGTCACGGTTGGTGACGATTCCTACAAGGAAACCATTGTCATCGACAACCGGAATACCGCCGATGTGATGCTGGGCCATCATTCCGAGAACCTGGCCTACTGTTGCGTCAGGATGGATGGTCACGGGATCGTAGATCATTCCGTTCTCTGCCCTCTTCACTCTGCGCACCTGATTCATCTGCTCCTCTATGGTCATGTTCTTGTGGATGACACCGATACCGCCGGCACGTGCCATCGCGATGGCAAGATCAGCCTCGGTCACTGTATCCATTGCAGCTGATACGATAGGAGTCTGGAGGGTGATATCCCTGGTAAACTTGGTTGAGACGTCCACTGTCCTAGGCAGCACCTCTGAATGTGCCGGAATCAGAAGAACGTCGTCGAAGGTCAGGCCTTCGATGATCGGAGAGTTTGTAAATGTCTGCATCTTATTACTTAAATTTGGCAAATGTAATCATTTTTTCTGACATACACACCCGCATCAAGGGGAACTTCCTGAAATAATTGACCATGTGGGAAATATTGACTAAATTTGCGAAGTATGTCGCAGGAATTTGACAAATACGGCTTCCCTGAGGGAAAGAGGTACAATTCTTTTGTAGGTTACTTCAAGAGGAAGTATGGCGAGCGTCTGCAGAAGATAGTTCTGGACGCCGGCTTCACATGTCCGAACCGTGACGGAAAAGTCGGGCGCGGAGGGTGTACATATTGTGACAATGCGGCCTTCCACCCGTCATACAGCACGGCGGGAAAAAGCCTGTATCAGCAGATGGATGAAGGCATAGAGTTCCATAAGGTCCGATACCGCACTACCGAACATTATCTTGCCTATTTCCAGTCTTTTTCCAACACCTACGCCCCTCTGGAGCGTCTGAAGAAGCTGTATGAGGAAGCTCTGAGCCACCCGCAGGTCGTCGGCATCGTAATCGGGACGCGTCCCGACTGCGTGGACGAGGAGAAGCTGGACTATCTGGCCGGACTGGCAAAGGACCATGTGGTCATCGTAGAATACGGCATCGAGTCATGCTATGACGCCACCCTGCAGCGCATAAACAGAGGCCACGACTTCGAGACGGCCCGCCGGGCGGTGGAGATGACCGCCAGGCGCGGCCTGGATGTCGGGGTCCATTTCATCCTGGGACTTCCCGGGGAAACCAGACAGATGATGCTGGATGCATGTGCCAGAATCAACGAGCTTCCGGTACGTTCCATCAAGTTCCATCAGCTGCAGATCGTCAAGGGCACGGCTATGGAGAAGGAATATGAGCAGTGTCCGCAGGATTTCGAAAGATTCAGTCTCGAAGAGTATCTGGATTTCTTTGCCGACATCCTGGAGAGACTCCGTCCGGACATACATATAGAGCGTTTCGTCGGAGAGGTTCCACCGCGTTTCGTCAACGAGACTCCATGGGGCCTGATACGCAATGTCGAGCTGCTACGCCTTCTGGACAGGAAGCTCGAAGAGAGGCAGACATGGCAGGGACGCCTGTTGGAATAAACGACTGACAATAAAACAAATACGACACATCTTACACTATGAAGCGATTCTTATTATTTGCAATCTGCAGCCTGATCATCGCAGGAAACGTTTCCGGCCAGACAAAGAGGATGGCTGTGACAGCTCTTTCAGAGAACATGATGAGGCTCAACCCTGATTACGAGTCTCCCCTCGAGACACAGTCCCTCATG
>JAFTYS010000117.1 GCA_017461285.1 Bacteroidales bacterium
TCCGGCACAAAGCCAACCCTCTTCCCTTTCACAAACAATTAAAGCCACTTGCAGTTTCCTGTAAATGACTTCACTTTTGTAATGTGTTTTTGTCACATTATTTGTCACACTAAAAGCGAAAACGGCACTACAGTTATCCGTCATGCCGTTTTCTGCGGTGAGAGGGGGATTCGAACCCCCGGTACGGTTACCCGTACGTCAGTTTAGCAAACTGGTGGTTTCAGCCACTCACCCATCTCACCAAGCTGACCCGTTTTTCCTAACGGGACTGCAAAGATATAAATAAATTTGGTGATTCACCAAATAAAACTGCAAAATGCTGAAATTACTGCTTTGCGATGTTTTCACGCATTTCTGTGTCGGCCTGGATGTTCTTCATCTTGTAGTAGTCCATGATGCCGAGGTTTCCTGTGCGGAATGCTTCTGCCATTGCAAGAGGGACTTCAGCCTCGGCCTCGATCACGCGTGCGCGTGCTTCCTGGGCCTTTGCCTTCATTTCCTGCTCGAGAGCGACTGCCATTGCGCGGCGCTCCTCTGCGCGTGCCTGGGCGATATTCTTGTCAGCTTCCGCCTGGTCCATCTGGAGAACCGCACCGATGTTCTTTCCTATGTCGATGTCGGCGATGTCGATAGAGAGGATTTCGAACGCTGTTCCTGCGTCGAGACCCTTGTTGAGCACCACCTTCGAGATGCTGTCCGGATTCTCGAGAACGAGCTTGTGGCTCTCTGCCGAACCGATAGATGAAACGATACCCTCGCCTACTCGTGCAAGAACAGTCTCTTCACCGGCACCTCCGACAAGCTGCTTGATGTTTGCGCGCACTGTCACACGGGCCTTGGCGATGAGCTGGATACCGTCCTTCGCAACAGCTGTCACAGGAGGGGTGTTGATGACCTTAGGGTTTACCGACATCTGCACAGCCTCGAACACGTCACGGCCTGCAAGGTCGATGGCTGCCGCCATCTTGAAATCAAGGGAGATGTTTGCCTTGTCCGCTGAAATCAGGGCGTTCACGACCTTTGGCACGTTTCCTTTTGCAAGGTAGTGGGCCTCAAGTTCGTTTGCATAAAGGGTAAGTCCTGCCTTTGTTCCGGTCACCATGGCCATTACGATGGTGTTTGGAGAAACACCTCTCCAGCGCATGAGAACAAGCTGGATGAGGGAGATGCGCACTCCCGAAATCAGAGCCTGGAACCACAAGGTCACAGGGAAGAACCATAGGAAGATCACAAGTCCGAATATCGCGACTGCAATCCATACGATAATCATTGCGTCCATAATATGAATAGTTTATTAGTTTCCTGACAGAAGGCTACAATGGCCTTACGTATATTCTGTTGTCCTCGATCAGCACGACCTGGACATCTGTACCCGGGTCCACCAGTCCTTCAAGAGCCTTTACTTCGACAGCATGTTCACCGAAACGGACGGTACCCATAGGTGCAAGCCTGGTCACGGTCTTTCCTCTGTCACCTACGGCGATCGAAACTGATTCGGTATCAACCGCTTTAGATTTTATATTGGTCTCAAGGGCAAGTCTTTTCCATGTCTTCGCTCTGAGCACCCATACCGTGAGCGCCACGATAAGAACAACATTGACAGCCGTGACTATGGCTCCTGCCGTCGTTCCGATCTGGGTGAAAGCATAGAAGCATGAGCCTCCCAGCGAAAGGAGTCCCAGCACGCCGGCGATTCCGACTCCGGGAATAAGAAGAATCTCGGCAAACATCAGTATAAGACCGAGAAGTATCAATGTGATTACAAATCCCATAACGTCCTGTTTTATAACCAGAACAACAAAGATAACGTTTTTATTCCTTAACCCGCTTGCAAAGGTCAATAAATATGAATATTTTTGTAAAAACAGGATAATAACCCATAATCTATAACACATGAAACTGCTCAAGACATTGCTGCTTGCGTCAATTGCAGCTCTGATGGCATCATGCTACGGTCCGGAGAAGCCGGAAGACACCGACGGCCATCAGCTCTGGTTCTATTCGATGGACCGGGACGGAATGAACCTTTCTCCTGAAAAGACCACGATGGCAATAGCCGCCAATGAGATCGACGAGTACTGGAAGGGGGGACAGAAAGTGTCATTCAATGTACTCGAATCAAAGGACGAAAGCCTCGGAAGCGAAGGATACAGACTCACATTCGGCAAAGACGGAATCGCAATCGATGCAAACACCGAGACAGGAGTATTGTACGGAACATACGATCTTCTGCGCAGGCAGGAGACCGGAAAGGTCCTGGAAAGCGGCACAGTCACGGAAGTTCCCGCATACCAGTACCGCGTGCTCAACCACTGGGACAACCCGGACCTCACCGTTGAGCGAGGATATGCCGGAAAATCGCTTTGGAAATGGGAAAGCCTGCCTGGCACCATCCTTCCTGTATACGAGGAATATGCCCGGGCAAACGCATCCCTCGGAATAAACTGCACTGTCCTCAACAACGTGAATGCCGACCCAGTGATACTGACTCCGGAATATCTGGAGAAGGTAAAGGCTCTGGCAGACATCTTCCGTCCATACGGACTCAAGGTCTTCCTTTCGATCAATTTCGCATCTCCTAAGCGCATCGGAGGTCTCAAGACTTCCGACCCTCTGGACAAGGATGTGGCTGAATGGTGGAACGAAAAGGCAGCGGAAATCTATGCGCTCATTCCTGATTTCGGCGGTTTCCTCGTCAAGGCAAATTCCGAAGGCCAGTCCGGTCCGCAGGACTACGGACGCACGCATGCAGACGGAGCGAACATGCTTGCAAAGGCAGTGGAGCCGTTCGGAGGAATCGTCATGTGGCGCGCATTCGTCTATGATCCGCAGGCTTCGGACAGAGCCATGCAGGCCAGTCTGGAGTTTGTTCCGTTTGACGGAAAGTTCAGGGACAACGTGATCATCCAGATCAAGAACGGACCTATCGACTTCCAGCCGCGCGAACCGTTCAGTCCGCTCTTCGGACAGCTTGAGAACACAACCGTGATGGCCGAAATGCAGATTACCCAGGAATACCTGGGACATTCGAACCATCTGGTATACCTCCATCCTATGTGGAAGGAATGCCTCGATGCAGACACATATCAGAAAGGGGAAGGCTCTACCGTACGCGACATCACGACAGGAAAGCTCCACAACCGCCCGATCAATGCGATCGCAGGCGTGACCAACATCGGAGACAGCACCAACTGGTGCGGACACCACTTCGCACAGGCGAACTGGTATGCATTCGGCCGCATGGCATGGGATCCTGAACTGTCTTCAGAGCAGATTGCAGACGAATGGATCAGGCAGACATTCACCGGCGATGCAGATTTCGTGGATCCTGTCAAGGCTCTCATGCTCGAATCAAGAGAAAACACAGTGCGTTATGAGATGCCTCTGGGCCTCCACCACACCTTCTCGTCAGAGGGCCATTACGGCCCAGGCCCATGGGAAGGCAGCATACGTCCTGACTGGTCTCCGAAATACTACCACAAGGCCGGCCCTGACGGAGTGGGATTTGACCGTACAATGAACGGAAGCGGCAATACAGGCCAGTACAACGAACCTGTAGCTTCCATCTACGGCAATGTCGAGACATGTCCGGAAGACCTCATCCTCTGGTTCCACCATCTTCCATGGGACTACAGGATGAAGAGTGGCGAGACCCTTTGGGACACTCTTTGCCACACATTCCAGGACGGAATCGATGCTGCCGCAGGATATCTGGACACATGGGCTTCCGTACGCGGTTTCGTGGATGAGCAGAGATGGAACGAGGTCAATGTGAAGCTGGTGCGCCAGGCAAAGGACGCCCTCTGGTGGAGAGATGCGACGATGCTTTACTTCCAGACATTCTCGAACCTCCCTATACCTGAAGACTGCAGCGAACCTCAGTACACTCTCGAACAGCTCCAGAAGGTAAGGCTGAACATCACCAACTTCGAGACTCCTGATCCGGAGATACTTCCGGAATATGACCTGGACAGACTCTAAAGGTCTGATCCCCACCCCAAAAAAAAGAACCGGCTGTGGTAGTCGGTTCTTTTTTTTTATGGCAATAAATCTATTTCTGCGGTATTTCCACACATTGTGCAGAAGGTGTACCCATTGCGCGAACGAAGCCGGCAAGGTTTTCAGCCGTGTCCTTATCGGCAAAAGGTCCGATCACGTAGACCTTGGTTCCGTCTTCATTCTCGATACGGGCGATGTCCTTTCCCGGAGCCTGCTGACGGATGCCTCCTGCTATCGTCATGTCAAGTTCTCCGGTTCCGGTCTCAATCCTGACCTCATAGAATGAAGGTTTCTTGTTGAGTTCCGCTTCAAGAGCCCTTGCCTTTGCGACTGTCATATCCTTTCCGTCATTGAAAGCAACGATGAAAGCATTTCTGAATCCGACTTTCTTGACAGAATTGAGGTTTGCAAGGACGTCGGCATAGGTCCTGAACACACCTACCCTATAGGTATATCTTCCGTTAGAAGTCCTGGTCTCGAATACAGGGCTCAGACCCTTGAGTTTGGCAACCGTAGCCTTGGTTGTGGTCGAGAACATCTGTATCTGATAGACAAGGCCATCCGGAAGAATGTTGTCTTCCGCGAACTGACCTTCTTCAAGAATCTTGAAAGAGTAATCGAATTCCGGTTCCGGATCCTGCATGTTCAGGGCAAGAGGCTGACCGAATTCCCTTTTTGTAAACACATAGTCGGCTGTATGGCCTACAATCTCCCTGTCCGCTTCTGCAAGAAGCTTGTCAGGATCTATGACGACTCCGCTGAAAAGGAACTCCATCTCGATCTCCTGAAGACTGGCCGACGCCCGGTCGAGTGAATCACGAAGAGCGATCAATGCCAGCTCACCGTCCAGGACGGCTTCCTCATCATTCCTGTAGCGCGCATCCTCAACCTTCATTCCAAGGCGGTCGATCGAATCGCGCAGCTGCCTGACCTCCGACATCTTGGACATATACCTTCTGGTATCTACATTCTCCGGGATATCCGCTTCCACAACAGCATCATTTTCCTGCGAACGGGCGGACTGAGGATCAAGAGAAGCTATCTCCAGCATTTCATCCGGGTCGCTGACTGCTCTTCTGACCGGCATGTCATCATAAGCCAGTACATATACCCAGACGCTGTCCTTCGAGCAGTTTCGGTTGGAAGCGAATATGGAATACATGCCGTCATCCGTGTTCACAAAAAGGAAATCATCCGACGGAGACGAATAAGGGAAACCCATGTTCACAGGCATCGCCCAATCTCCCGTTTCCTCGTCCCGTTCGGATACATAGATGTCATATCCGCCGACGCCGTACAGACCGGCAGAAGAGAAATACATCTTCGAACCGTCAGGAGAAAGCATAGGATATATCTCATCGGAAACAGAAGTCATGTGTTCATTCAGAAGTGCCGGAACAGACCAGATCGTATCCTGATAGACTGAATGGAAGATGTTCCTGACACCAGACTTGTCGACGGCCGACCAATATATTTCCTTGTCCTCATCGCGGACAAATGATGCTTTTGAAAATTCATGCGGAATGCTGTCCAGCTGGGAAGGCACCGGTCTCCATGCCCCTTCCGCCAACGGATAGTATAGGAAAAACTCGTCTATAGGGAATTTATGGCGGGCCACTACATCAGGTACATACACGAAGTCCATCATGCTCAATCCGTTTTCCGCCATCAGGACACGGTCGCTGAGGTCCATTCTCAGGAGGGTATCATCCGCAGTCATGAGGGAATCCACAAGCATTGCGGATGCCGACTGATATGCTTCAGCGGCTTCCTCAAAGCGGTATTGTCCGCGCAATGCGTCTCCACGCTTCATTTCATCCAACGCCTTCACCGTCTGCGCAGAAAGGCAGAAAGGGTGAAAAATCATCATGAAAAATATGTATATATAAACGGCCCGTCTCATTTTCATCCTACAAAAATATGAAATAACTTCATTTATAAGAAAAAAATCGTAAATTTGTGCCCTATTTTGCTATAGGTATGCGCAATAGCATGCCAAAACGCAGAAAAGAGACAATAAATATCATTAAAACAATAAAATCATTATGCAAAGTAAAGGTGCAATCAGATTTGTGGCGATTCTGCTTATGCTCGCATCGCTCTGGCAGCTCTCCTTCACTCTCGTGACCAACAGGCAGGAGAAGAAGGCCGAGAAGTTTGCTGAGGCAAAGGCAGAGGCTGCAATGCAGACAGCCGCTTTCGGCAAGGTAGCCGAAGGCGACAAAGCCTTCTACCTCGATTCAATCAGAAAGGACGAGAACAGAAGGTACATCGATTCTATCTCATCAGAGAAGATCTATTTCGGATACACTTACAAGGACGTAAAGGCAAAGGCCATCAACCTTGGTCTCGACCTTAAGGGCGGTATGAACGTGATGCTTCAGGTGCAGCTCAAGGACCTCGTGAAGGCTCTTGCAGGCGGCAATGAGGCTCCTGAATTCACACAGGCTCTCGCACTCGCAGAGGAGCGCAGCGTGAACTCACGTCAGGATTTCATCACCCTTTTCGCTGAGGCTTGGGAGGAGACTTCAAACGGAATGCCTCTCGCACAGATCTTCGGTACATACGAAATGAGAGACAAGATCGGTCCTGAGTCTACAGACGCAGAGGTTATCGAGGTCATCAGGGGCGAGTCAGAGAGCGCAATCTCAAACTCATTCAATGTCCTCAGAAACCGTATCGACCGTTTCGGTGTGACACAGCCGAACATCCAGAAGCTCGGAAGCAGCGGACGTATCCTTGTCGAGCTCCCTGGCGTAAAGGAGCCTGAGCGTGTAAGAAAGCTCCTCCAGGGAACAGCATCACTCGAATTCTGGGCAACATATGACAACGCAGAAGTTGAGGCTTACCTCGCTGAAGCTAACGCAACTCTCGCGACCCTCCTCGCTGACACTGACGAAGCTGTCGAGGAAGCAAAGGAGGCAGAGGGCGACGACCTTCTCGCTGAGGAGCTCCAGCAGGCAGAGAACGATGCTGCAGCCGAAGCTGCCTACAGAAAGCAGAACCCTCTCTTCTCTGTTCTCCAGCCTTCAGGCGCAAGAGGATATGCATGCATCGGTTATGCTCACTATGCTGATACAGCGACTGTGAACAAGTACCTTGCAATGCCGCAGGTAAAGCAGCTCTTCCCACCTGAATTCAAGCCGATGTGGACTGTAAAGGCTTCAGCAATGGATCCTAACCAGAACATCTTCGAGCTCGTAGCGATCAAGTCGACTTCACGTGACGGAAAGGCACCTCTCGACGGAGGTTCTGTAACAGACGCACGCGTATCATATGGAAATACAGGCGGAAGCCCTTCAGTTTCAATGTCAATGAACGCAGAAGGCGCTAACGTATGGGCAAGACTTACCAAGGACAACATCGGAAAGCAGGTTGCCATCGTTCTCGACGGAATGGTTTATTCATACCCTACCGTAAACACAGAGATCACAGGCGGAAGCTCTGAAATCACAGGTAACTTCACCCTCGAAGAGGCAGAAGACCTTGCAAACGTCCTCAAGTCAGGTAAGCTCCCTGCACCTGCAACAATCATCCAGGAGCAGGTGGTAGGACCATCACTCGGTGCCGAGTCAATCAATGCAGGTCTCATCTCGTTCATCATCGCATTCGTGCTCGTGCTCCTTTATATGGTATTCTTCTACCAGGGTGCAGGTCTCGTTGCTGACGTCGCGCTTCTCTGCAACGTCGTGCTCCTCTTCGGAACACTCGTTTCATTCGGCGCAGTCCTCACACTCCCAGGTATCGCCGGTCTCGTGCTGACCCTCGGTATGGCAGTGGACGCCAACGTGATCATCTATGAGCGCGTCAAGGAAGAGCTTCGCGCAGGCAAGGGCCTTAGCAAGGCTATCGCAGACGGTTACTCGAATGCATACTCTGCTATCATCGACGGCCAGTTCACTACATTCCTTACAGGTGTTGTTCTCTTCCTCTTCGGTTCAGGTCCTGTACAGGGATTCGCAACAACCCTCATCATCGGTATCATCACATCTGTCCTCACTTCTGTATTCATCACAAGAATCATCTTCGATGACAGAGTATCAAAGGGCAAGAACATCAGCTTCGACAACAAGTTCACAAGGAACTTCCTCCAGAACACTAAGGTTGATTTCCTCGGAAAGAAGAAGATCGCCTACATCGTTTCAGGAGCGCTTATCCTCATCTCTCTTGTTTCAATCTTCACAAAGGGCTTCACATACGGTGTTGACTTCACCGGTGGACGTACATATGTTGTAAGATTCGACCAGCCTGTGACTGCTGAGGCAGTGCGTGCTGCAGCAATGGAAGAGTTCGATGGTGCTGTAGAAGTGAAGCAGTTCGGTGGAGAGAGCCAGATGAAGGTGACTACCCAGTACCTCGTTGAGAATGAGTCATCAGAAGCTGACGCAGAGGTAGAGGCAAAGCTCTACAACGCACTCAAGGGCTTCTTCACAACAGAGGTATCATTCGCCGAATTCACATCTACCCTTGATAACCCTAACGGTATCATCAGCTCTGACAAGGTAGGTCCTACCATCGCGAACGACATCACAAGAAACGCAATCATCGCTGTGGTCATCGCTCTCTTCGTGATCTTCGCATACATCGCTGTACGATTCAAGGGATGGACATGGGGTCTTGGCGGTGTTGTAGGTCTTGCACATACAGCACTCATCGTGATCGGCTTCTTCTCGCTCTTCTCAGGAATTCTTCCGTTCAGCCTTGATATCGACCAGACATTCATCGCTGCAATCCTGACTATCATCGGTTACGCAATCAACGATACAGTGGTTATCTTCGACCGTATCCGTGAGTACAAGCAGCTCCATCCGAAGGCAGACTTCCGTCAGAACGTGAACGAGGCCCTCAACAGCACTCTCTCACGTACAATGAACACCTCCCTCACTACTCTCGTGACAATGCTCGCGATTGCAATCTTCGGTGGCGAGGTGATCAGAGGTCTCGCAGTAGCCCTCATCCTCGGTATCGTGATCGGTACTTACGCTTCTATCTTCATCGCTACACCTATCATGTACGATGTAACTACAAAGAAGTCAAAGAAGTAATCCTTCACAACATAACTCAAAAAGAGGACGGCCAGAAGGTCGTCCTCTTTTTTGTATATAAAGACAGATGAATCTATTTCTTCAAGACTGTATACCTGACATGGAGGTTTTCCAGTTCCTCTATGAATCCGGCATTCACCGCGACACGGAACTTCCTTGAAAGGAACTCGATGTTCCACTTGTTTTCCGGATCATACAGGAACATGCTGAGCGGAACAGAGCCCTTGTTCTTCTTGATAAGTCCTACAAGAGCATCACGGAACTGAGGTGTAAGCATCGGAGTGGTGATGTTGATGGCGAACCCTTTTATATAGGTATCGGTAACATTTCCCAGCAGCATTATCTTCTTTACCTTCAGACCATATGGTGCGGTCTTGCCCTGCGCCCTGTCTTCAGGCTTCACATAGTATTTCTCGTCTATTTCTCCCTCGATGAACAAGGTGTTGTTCTGGACGAGATAGCTCATGTATGCCTCATGGTCCTTTCCATAGAGCTTGAGCTCATAGCTGCCGCCGAAATCCTCTATCACGGTCTTCGACCAAGGACGGCTGTTCTGGCTGTTTATATGCTCGGTCTTTGTCACGAATCCGGCCACAGATACCTTCATCTTGGTCTTCTTCATCTCACATTCAGAAACGAGCGTATTTATCTCTCCAAGCTGGCATGTGGCGAAGTTTTCAAGTTC
Source organism: Bacteroidales bacterium (assembly GCA_017461285.1). The sequence continues at coordinate 9,730 of JAFTYS010000117.1, forward strand.
GAACTGATATCTGTCAAGAGGATGTGAGGAAAGGTACATTCCTACCAGCTCCTTTTCGTACTGAAGCTTTTCCAGAATGTCTTCCTCTACCGTCATGGCAGGAATCTCAGGCCTCTCCGGCTTCATCTCCTCAACCTCGCCGAAAAGCGACACGCTGCTTTCCATGGTGTCCTTCCTGTAAAGCTCGCCATACCTGAGAAGGGTGTCGATGAACATGTCCCCATTCTTTCCAGGGAGCATGAACTGCTTGCGGCAGATGCCGAAACTATCGAATGCACCGGCATGGAGAAGCGATTCGAAGGCCTTCCTGTTGACTACTCCGGACATTCTTTCGACGAAGTCATATATGTCTGCAAACAAACCGTTCTCCTCTCTTTCCGCGAGGATAGCACGGACGATATTGTCTCCGAATCCCTTGATGCCGCCCATTCCGAAACGTATCTCGCCCTGCTTGTTCACCGTGAACCTGGCATCAGACTCGTTGATATCCGGATTGAGGACCTTGATGCCATTCTTCTTGCAGTCGTCCATGATCTTCTTGATCTCATCCATATTGGAGAGGTTCTTGGTCAGGTTGGCTGCCTGGAACTCGGCTGGATAATGGGCCTTCAACCATCCGGTCTGGTAGCTTACCCATGCATAGCAGGTAGCGTGGGACTTGTTGAACGCATAAGCCGCGAACTTCTCCCAGTCCGCCCATATCTTCTCCAGAGTCTCCTTCGGATGTCCGTTCTTCTGTCCGCCCTCGAGGAAAAGGTCCTTGAGCGAGTTCAGAAGGTCGATGATCTTCTTACCCATAGCCTTACGCAGGGTATCGGCCTGACCTCTGGTAAAGTTGGCCAGCTTGCGGGACAGAAGCATCACCTGCTCCTGGTAGACCGTGATTCCGTATGTGTCCTGAAGGATGTCCTCCATCTCCGGAAGGTCGTATAAGATAGGCTGCCGTCCCTGCTTTCGTTCAACGAAATCCGGGATATAGTCCATCGGACCCGGACGGTAAAGGGCGTTCATCGCGATAAGGTCTTCGAAACGGGTTGGCTGGAGCTTGATCAGCCATTCCTTCATGCCGGGACTTTCGAACTGGAACACGCTCGTGGTATCTCCGCGGCTGTAAAGCTCATATGTCTCCTTATCGTCGATCGGAATCTTCTCGATGTCGAATTCCACTCCCCAGCGCTTCTTTATGTTCGCCTGGCACTCCTTGATGATGGACAGGGTCCTCAGTCCGAGGAAGTCCATCTTCAGCATGCCGACTTCCTCGATGTAATGGCCGTCATACTGGGACACCCAGACCTCTTCTCCGGTCAGCTTGTCATTCGCGATCGAGATAGGGATATATTCCGTAAGGTTTCCTCGTCCGATGATCATCGCGCAGGCATGCACTCCTGTCTGGCGTATGCATCCTTCAAGCTTGCCGGCATATTCAAGCACCTCACGAATCTGCTCCGTGCCGTTCTCCAATTCAGTCCTGAGCTCGCCGTACTTGAGGCAGTTGCCCAGCTTCGGCTTGAACTCCTTGGTCACCTTCTTGCCGTCGGCATCGGTTATCGTAGCCTCGAAAGGTCTGTCTGGAACAAGCTTGGTAAGTCTGTTGGACTCATCTATAGGAAGGCGGCTGACGCGGGCGACATCCTTGATCGCCGATTTTGCCGCCATCGTACCGTACGTGATCACATGAGAGATATGGTCCTTTCCATACTTTTCCTCGATATACTGGAAGACGCGATATCGGCCGTCGTCGTCGAAGTCGATGTCGACATCAGGCATGTTGATACGGTCAGGATTGAGGAATCGCTCGAACAGGAGGTCGTATTTGATAGGGTCTATGTTGGTAATCTTCAGACAGTAAGCAACCGCTGAACCGGCTGCGGAACCACGGCCAGGACCGACTGAAATGCCCTCGCTGCGCGCTGCCGCTATGAAGTCCTGGACGATGAGGAAGTAGTCCGGAAAACCCATCTTGCAGATGGTCTTGAGCTCGAACTCGATGCGTTCCACCTGCTCTTCTGTCATGTTGTCCCCATAACGCCACTGTGCTCCCTTGTATGTAAGATGGCAGAGATAGGCAACAGAACGGCAGAATTCCTCGCCTCGCTCGGTTCCGTTCTTGTCGCACCTTCCCTCATCTATGATTTCCTTATATTTTTCGAGATATGAATCTATATCCTTGAGGAAGTCTTCCGGAAGGTCGAACTTCGGAAGGATCGGTTCCTTGTCGATCTTGTAGACTTCGATCTTGTCAGCGACTTCGAGAGTGTTGGCAAGGGTCTCCGGATGCTTGTAGAAGATGTCGAGCATCTCCTCCTCGCTCTTGAGATATTCCTGCTGGGTATACCTCATCCTGTTAGGATCATCAACGAAGACATTGGTGGTGAGACAGATGAGCCTGTCATGCGCCGGACCGTCCTCCTTGCGTGTGAAATGCACGTCATTGGTCGCCACGACCTTGGTGCCGGTCTTTTCGGCGAGGGCGAAGATGCCCTCATTGGCCACGACCTGTCTTTCATACACTTCCTGCGACTGTCCCGGAACCTGTGTCTTATGTTCCTGGACCTCGAGGTAGTAATCGCTGCCGAAGACCCTCTTGTGCCACATCACAGCCTCTTCCGCACCCTTCATGTCTCCTGCGATTATCGCCCTCGGAATCTCTCCCGCAATACATGCAGAGCAGCATACAAGGCCTTCCGCATACTTCTCCACCACTTCATGGGATACCCTCGGCTTCTCGTAGTATTTTCCTTCGATATGACCGGTAGATACGATTTTCATCAGATTCCTGTAGCCTTCGTAGTTCTTTGCCAGAAGGATAAGATGGTAATAGCTCCTGTGGTCCTTGTCCTTGAGCTTATGGTCGTAATGCCGGGTCACATATATCTCGCATCCTACGATCGGCTTCACCTCCGGGAACTTCTTCGCCACCTTCAGGAACTCCTTGACTCCGTACATGTTTCCATGGTCTGTGATGGCCAGGGCCGGCATGCCGAGCTCCTTTGCACGCTCAAAAAGGCTGGCTATCGAAGCCTGGCCGTCAAGGATTGAATATTGTGTATGGACATGAAGATGGACGAATGACATATGCTGTATCTTTTGATGTAAGGAAGACAAAGATAGGCAATCTTACCCTACCAATCAAAAATAAAACAAGTCATCCGTCAAGTTTTTTCTAACTGTCTGAAAGCTAGCTAGAAAACGAGGACAGCGGTTATCGGATAGTGGTCTGAGACGAACTTGCGGTCCGCATATTTCTTTGTAACCGTCTGATATTCAGAGCAGGAAGAGAAACCGGTGTAATAGATGTAGTCGATTATGTCGGAACTCTTGCCCCAGTTGTTGTATGTGCCGACATTGTCAGTCTTTGCGGCCGCCTTTCGGGCATTGCTCATATTTGCCTCGACATCCTTGAGAGCTGCGTCATATGGCTTGACATTGAAGTCTCCCATCAGCACGACAGGAAGGCCTGACTTGTTTTCCTGGGCAATCTTCTCCATTATGAGATCCAGACCCTTCTTGCGCGCTTCCTTGCCAACATGGTCAAGATGGGTGTTCACGACATAGAACCTGTTTCCTGTCTCCTTGTCCTTGAAAAGAGCCCATGTTGCAGTCCTCAGACACTCGGCATCCCAGCCTTTCGAGGGCTCCTGAGGAGTCTCGGACAGCCAGAACATGCCTCCGTCAAGCATGGAAACGGCTTTCTTGTTCCAGAATATGGCGGTATACTCTCCCTTCTTCTTTCCGTCCTCACGTCCGCCTCCGTAAGACTTGTAATCCTTGAAGTTCTGCTCGAGGAAATACATCTGGTCATATGTGGCCTCCTGAACGCCGAACACATCCGGCTGCTGATCCTTTATCATCTCGCCTGTCGCCGCATATCGGTACATCCATGAATTTGTACCGTCCTTCGCATCCGACATGCGGATATTGTAGGACATGACCTTGATATCCTGTGCGCAGAGAGCAAGGGGTGCAAGCACGAATAAGGCTATAATAATCAAAACTTTCTTCATCATGTAACGTTTAAGATCCTTCGCTATGATCAGGATGACGATTAATTTGACAAAATTAACGATTTTATTGTATTTTTGCATAAATACGATTCACAACATGGCAGAAGAAACATTCTCAGACCTCGGCAGAGTCGAAGCGATAGCCAAGCTCTACGAAGGTACCCCCTACAAACCGTTTGAAAGCAGCTGGTTCGAGACCTCCGGAAAGGCGTACGTGACCCAGCAGTCACGCACCTTTATCGAAGGCATCGACTTCGACCTTATATATTTCCCGCTGAAACATCTCGGCTACAAATGCGTCACTGCAGTGACAGGAGAACTCTATGTAGAACTTTCGCATCCACGGACCCTCGACATCCGTCTTGGAATCTCATCAAAGCTGGACTTCAAGCACATAAAGGAAGTATGGGAAGGCATAGTGGCTGCAGCAAAGGAACATGGATACAGCAAGGTGTCGCTTGACCTCGTCCCTTCTCCGAACGGACTTGCCGTAAGCGTTGCCGCCAACGGCGAGACTTCCCTGCTGACGGCAAAGCGCCGCCCTGCAGCAAAGAGCATGGACCTGATCTGCGTTTCCGACAACCTCGGTGCCGCATTCATGGGATTCCAGGTCCTGGAAAGGGAGAAGAGGGCTTTCGAGAAGAGCGGAGACGCCAAGGCGCAGCCTAAGCTCGAAGACTACAAGCACCTCGTGGGCGCATACCTGAAGCCGAAGATCAATCCGCAGACAGTCTCACAGATGGAAGAGACGGAAATCATCCCGTCTTACGGATATCTTGTCACAAGAGGCCTCGCGGACGCAGTCAAGAGGCTTGTGCGTGACAGCGGACTGGGTGCAAAGATATATGTCGACAAGCTTCCGTTCGCAGGAAAGACCTTCGAACTCGGCAAGGAAATGAACATAGACCCGATTTCCGCTGCCCTGAACGGCGGTGAAGACTACCGTCTGCTCTTTACCATCCCTATCGGAAAGCATGAGAAGTTCCGCCACGATTTCCAGACATACGACGTCATCGGACATCTGGCAAAGCCGGAAGTCGGCGCCGCTGTCGTAACTCCTGACGGAGTGGAACTCCCTATCAAGGCTCAAGGCTGGAAAAACGAATAAAAAAACATACAAGCATGAAAAAGATCATCAGCATCATCCTCATGGCAGGATCGCTCTGCCTTACAGGCCAGACAGCTTCGGCTCAGACACTCAAGGACCTTCTCAAGAAGGCGACTAGCAACGAAACAGTGAAGAATGTGGTTGAAAGCGTTACAGGCACAACTCTTCCTGTAGACGTGAAAGGCACATGGACCTATTCAGGTACAGCAGTCAAGTTCGAAAGCGATGACCTTCTCAAGAGCACAGCGGCATCGCTCGCAGCATCGCAGGTTGAAGAAAAACTTGACGAATACGTGCAGAAGGTGGGCATCAAGGCCGGCACATTCTCATTCACATTCAACGAAGACAAGACCTTCACTGCAACAGTAAAGGGAAAGAGCTTCAGCGGCACATATTCCCTCAGCGAGGACTACAAGACACTGAGCCTCCAGTTCGGAAAGACTTTCTCAATGAAGCCTTTCACAGCTGCCGTATCGGTTACAAGCAGCCAGCTCGACCTCCTTTTCCCTGCAGACAAGCTTCTTGACCTGCTCACAAAGCTCACATCAGGCAGCAGCAACTCGACCCTCAAGACCATCGGCACCATCGCAAGTCAGTACGACGGCATGAAGCTCGGACTTGAACTCAAGAAATAATCACGATTGCCAGCGGTGGCAGAGTAAATTTGGCTTGGCTTCGTCGGAACAAGTTCCGACTACGTCCCTCCCACGACTTCGTCGCGGGCCCCTCCCGTTCACGAGGCCACGGGCGGCCACGCCATCCAAACTTACTCTGCCACCGCTGGCGTCATAACTATATCAATGTAGGTCACCTGGACAAAAAGTAGGATGATTTTACCTTGATTTTTCAAGGGTGGACAAAAAGTAGGATACTCGGGCACCAGTCAAGCGCGAGGACGGCCCTTTGGCCGAGCCGCCCGGAGCGCTTGATCTGTAGTCGCCGGAGGTCGTATACTCCGGCGACGGTGACCGCCTCAATAGTGTCTTTTGATGTATTCATCCA
>JAFTYS010000118.1 GCA_017461285.1 Bacteroidales bacterium
CAAGTCTTCTGACGGCTTGCCCGGCTGAAGTCTTGCCGGGCGTTTTATGTGTGCGTGGGGTTCAGCGAGAGTTTGAGGATCTGCTTGCAGTCCTCATATTCTCGCCTGTGCGGTGGGTATAGAAGGTTGCCGACTGACCGGCAGGGAAGTGGGCAAGTGCCGATTATAAATAGAAAAAGGTTGTATCTCTACAACCTTTATGGGGATTTCGTCGGGTCAGCTAATCATTTCGACGGTTTTAATTTTGAATATGATTACGGAACGCGGAGGGTGTTGAGCCCTCCGCAGTGTTTTATAGGAACCACAATGAATCTTTACCAATGCCTTCAAGTACATTGCTGTCTTGAAAGTGAGGCGCAATCTGTGCTACCATTTCTGGATATTTGATAGTTACAGGCAGATTCTGCTGTGCAACAGATTTCCAGTATATGCGACTAAACTGATATACTTGGTCAATAAGACCGGTAATCACAGTTTGATTAAGGGTCTCAGGTGCATTCGGACATCGTATTTTCAGCTTAACTGGGAATGGGTAACTATCTGGCTTGCCCTGATAGTTTTCATATCTCGTGTTATTGCATAATAAGAATGTACCATTTCCCAAATTGACGAATCTTCCACTGTACGGCATCATGTCAGGTGAGGCTTCGTCGAATATGATGATGTCCTCAGACTCCGTTTTGTTAATGGTGACGACATAGATTGGGATGTCGCCAAGATCCAGTTCGTACAAGGAGTTTTCAATAGCTTCTACCTCATCTTCACGCATGTCCTTATAATAATGAATTATTACCCTAGAAGGAATTTCGATAGTGTTTTTGAAGTTCCTTATTGCCTCTTGGATGGAACCGGCTAACTCTAGGAGTTCATCCTTGTGGAAATACTCAAAGGAGTTAAAGCATCCTGTATTATCAAAAGAGAATGCTGAGCCAATATACTGCACTTTATCATCTTTAAACGCACCAACACCGACCACAAGTTCATGTTTAGGGCTAACATTAAGTTTCCAAGGTATGCCGCCTAATTTCGCATTGATTGCTATCGACATGTTCTGGAGAGTAAACCCAAAGTTATATGTGCCTTTTGATTTATCCTTGTTAAGCTGTTCTATCATCTTTTCTACTTCTATACATTGTAAAGCAATGTCATATTGAAGCAGAAGTTCTTTCAATGCATAATATACCCGCTTTTGCTTTACATCACCTGCGGACTTACTAATAGGGGTGAGATATATCGCAATATACTTTACGTTTGGGTCGAACTGTTTGTTTTTCAATTGCTCTTTAATCTCCATAGTTGGATCTGGAGAATTGAATAGCAGACCCTTTTCATAAGTAAACTTTAGGCCAAGGTATGTTTCTAAACCAGTATAGTACCCATATTTGCCATTTTTGCATTTCAGTATATCGCCTAAGTTCATTGCAATTTCTTTATGGTCTACATGAGCAATAAGCATAACCTTGATATCTTTAAAAATAGGCTTTGCAAACGGACCATCATTAGTGCCGCGACGTGGTATGAAACCAGTTATGTGCTCGCCATTCCCTTTTTTTCCAAAGATTAGATCCTTACTTTTAGGGCTCACTTGACCTGTATCAACCTTTGTGAAGGAGTTTACAACGGGGATTATTCTTCTGAAATTATCAGTCAAAAGATGTTTATCTTTAAACTCTTTGATTTTTGGGATATAGGTTTTATATCGATTCTTTGCAAATGGACTATATTCAGAGTCGTCGTCATCGTAGCCAAGGTATGAGGCTAGCTTATTGTTGACAATGGGGTATACTATGCTAAAATTAATATCTTCGCCATCCTCATAACGAGTTTGTAGCTTATCATATCGGGTGATATAGAAACGCTTTTTACTTACGTCGTTATCTATTATACGATAGGCTAAAACCTTGTTAATTAAGGAAACCGGATTAACTTTCATCTCACCAAATGGATCAGAGTTCTGAGCGTTGTATTCATCTATGAATTTAGATATGCTTTTAGGTAGCACTTTTGCTGGCCTGTCATATGATATAACCAATTCCGGTTTACGATAGCCATAGTTATAGTTTACCTTAATTGTAAACCTATCATAGTATAAGCATCCTGCTATCTTGTTCTTCTTAGGAGGTGATGTCCTTATCCATACTTGAGTGTCCCCAACGAACGTAGTGTCTGCGACCATATTTAATCTTTGAAAATACAACCTTATTTCACGATTATAATATCGTTTGATAAGTGAGAAATTAAGTCGGTCACTGAAATCAATGTCCAGAGCATCAAATCCATCTATCTCACGAGTAAAAGATGTGTAAATCTTCTCACCATTACTAATGTCAGGGTAAATCTCGCAAATATTAGCAGGGAATAGCTGATGGCTCAGTGGAGTCAGTGCAATATCCCTTCTATCTTTACGAGTGAAATAAAACCTTACAGGTCTCTCAGGAAAATCAAACATTAGGGTGTTAAGAAGAATGTCTTCTATGGATGAAAGCTGGATGTAATTGTTCTTTTGACTATAAGCCATAAGCAAAATTGAGTTTAAAGGATTAAGTAATAGATTGATTAGAGGCTCTGGACTACCTCGCTAACAAATTTACTTAATATTTTGCGACCCTATTTCAGATTGTTGGAAAAAGTTATTAACAGTATTTTAGACAAAGCCCCCAGACTGATGTCTGAGGGCGATGAGGTTATACTTTGGTGTATTTACCATGTGCAGGATTCTCCAGCTTTCCATCGTCACACCATTTGCGGATGACTCTGTCCATGGACTTAGGATTCAGTCCCATTTGAGTGGCGATGTCAGCGTAAGTCTTTCTGTCGAACTCGTCTGGTAGAGCCTCAAAGAACTTCATATGTGCAGACTGGCGTTGCGCTGCTGAAGCTGTTCTTGGAGCGGCAGTTGTGTTCGCTAATGTGTGGAATACTCGTGCGTCGTGCTGGATTAAGACATCAGCTATGGTCTTGGCTGTGCGGTAGTCTACATCCATGCAGCAGAGTGTGTCTTCAAAGTTGCCGTCTTCCATTATCCTGAGTGCAGAGAGGCACATTGCGATTCGGTACATTATGACTCCTAAACGGCGCACTGTAGCAACAAATTCTTCTCCGCAGGTCTCTACGTAGGTTTGTTGCCATTCGTCAAATGTAGCGTTGAAATCTGCCTCCTGTTCTGCAGTGAAGTAGAAGGTGATGTCAGTGGTAGCCTTTAGGATGTTGAAGAAGTCTTGGTATTCTTTGCCGAGGGTTTGGAAGTAGTCCTCAAGGGTCTCATTGCCGGAGTTCGCAAAGACGTTGTTCCATACGAGTTTTGTGTCCAAGTAGTAGAACGCAAATCTTGAGAAGAGACCGTTCTCGGCATCTGATATCAGGTTTAGGATCTGACGTGGTGTACCGGTGAGTAGGGTAGAGAGCTTTGGCTGTTTGATGTTCACATACTCACGGTCCTTACGTCTGATATAGGAGATGGTCTCGTGGTGGAATGCCTTGCGGAAGCCGTCTGAGTAGTTGCCGTAGTCTGACCCAAATGTGTTTGCGAGGGTGTCTCCTTCGGTCTCGAACATCAATCCTTCTCCGCCGTTGTCGTTGAGAACCTGGTAGACAGCAGTTGCCGAAGAGTTTGCAGGGATGAAGAGCATTCGCATTGGCGGTTCTTCAGGTTTTTCCATATCTACTTTCTTCTTTCCTGCTGCGTTGTACTCTGCCAGCTTGTGTTTGTATTCCATTACTTCGGCCTCGTTGATTTCACGGAGGCGGTCATGAATGGGTTCTACAAGATGTCTGCAAAGATTGAGTCGACCTTTACCTGATGATGCTCTTGCAGTGACGAAGAGGAATAGGTTAGGGTAGACTGTTCTTCTATCATATACTCCTTTGATGTGTGGCATACAGGCTGAGAGAACTGTGAGTGTTCCTAGGAGGAGGATGTCAGAATCGGCTTCAGAGTTACTGATACTTACTATCTTCTTGAGAAAGTCGGGGAGTGAATCTGCCACTTCCTGTGAAAAGGTCGGTAACTCGATTTCTTGGTCCATTTCCGCAGTTTCCGCAATATCTGCAATTTCCGCAGTAAGTGATTCTGCGGATTTACTCTTTATTTCCGCATTTCTATGGGGTGCGGATTTTGCGGATTCTGCGGATATTGCGGATTTGGAGCCTGTGGAGATTGATATTCCTGCATCTTTTGCTTTCTGGAAGAAGGTTTTGATAGTCACTCCAGATCCACCGGATTTGAGGCAGTTGTTGAACTGCTTGTCGGTTTCAGCATGATTGTAGTCAGGATTGAAACGGCTGATGCGGTGAAAGTAATCTCTACCTGCTTCGCCGAGTTCTTCTGAGAGTGCAAAGCCAAGGTCTAGCCAGTTGCTGTAACCAGCTGTGATGTCGGTGTGGGCAGCTTCAATGCGCTGAATGATAATCTCAATATCTTCTTGTACAGAAGTTTGAGGAATGTGAGCTGAAGTAGCTCTTTTGGTTGTTTCTGGTGCAGGAGCTGGCTGGTTCAGCCAGTCCTCTACTATAAATTGTTTCTTTGGCATATCTACAAATAGTTTTCGTTAATGAAAGCGTTGGGGTCGTAACAGAGGAAGCAAGCACGTGAGATGTCTTTGCCTGTACCATCTATATTAACTCCGTATGTTTTGAATATGTAGTTCTCTACTGCTTTGAAGAAGAATGGGTGAGGGAGTTCCTGCGGCGGAATTTCTATGACCCATTTCAGTCCGTCCCCAGATGGACTTCTGAATAGAAGTACGGTGTTGAAATACTCATCGTTCAATAACTTAGTGAATAGTACTTCAGGTTCTTCTATATGGTCAAAGTCGATACAGAGCAGACCAGAGACCTTCTTGACAGAGTTATTGGATCTTACGTCAAATTCTCCGCAGAAGGTTACATAGTCAAAGTTGGCGGCTTTGTATAAGCGTGCTCTGCTTTTGTCTGCAAGGATACTTCTGAGTTTTTCAGTACGTTCCTTGGCGTATGGACCGACAATGTAGTTATAAGCGTCACGGATGGTTATACTCTTGTGAGACTTGATATTCTTGATTGGGGCCTTGAAGAATGAGAATTTAGGGCCTTTGTCAATGTCTGAACGAGGAGTGTTTCCGTACTGCGTTCGTTCTCTGTCTAAGTTCAAGTTCATCTCTCGATTAAGCGTATTAAGTAATTCTTGACCAGACTGTTTGTAGTAGAGTTCCGCAAAGTCTAATGCGGTTCCATCTGGTATGGCTCCGAATTGGTCTTTGTGGTAGGCTGTCTCATCTGAAAGTCTTCCGACAGGACTGTTGCGCTCGAACCATATGTGAAGTGTTCTTGCACCCCCAGCAAATGGATTTTTGCAAATTCCGCAATCTCTGCCAACTACTTTGATGACTGTTTCGTCAGGGTAAAACTTCCTTAAGATGTGGGCGTAGATATCCACGCCCCACATCGTTCTTTTAAGGAGAGTTTCTTTATCAATAGTCTTCTCCATAGCGCTTGCGAATGTTAAACATTACGTAGTTGTTGCGGAGAATCCTTTCGATGTCCTGCTTGAGGTAGTACAGCTTGTGTCCTATCCTTGTGAAAGGGATTGTGCCGTTGGATCTCAAGGTCTGAAGCGTGCGTGGGCTGATTCTGAGCTTTATCATCACTTCCTGACCGTCAATCCAGTCTTCCAGGTTCGCGTCCTTGGAAAAGTTCTGGATACTCTCTGGCTCTTTGCCTGCGAATTCCTCCTGGTATACTTCCTCCATGAGAACTTCAATCTGCTCATTAGTAAGGTCTTCAAGGGTGATGATCTCTCGCTTAAGCAGTTCTTTCTGAATAGATGGAAGCTGACGGAGTACCTTTCCGAGGTCGTCGTTCTTGTCGGCTGCAATTGCTATGATTACATTACCGATAGTAGTGATCTTACTCATTTGCCGGTCCTCCTTCTGTTAATGTAATCAATAGCCTCAGCTTCAATCTCTGCGTCTGTCATCTGACGTCCGTCATTAATCCAAGCTTCTATTTCCGACCTTTTGAAGATGAGTTTCTTACCGGTCTTGTAGTAAGGAATCTGTCCGATGCGTACCCATTTGTAGATGGTAGCTGCAGCAGGATGTTCTGGATGAAAGTCCTGGAGTCCTTTAAGGTCCATCATTTCATCTTGTTTGGCTTTGGGAGCCTGAGTCTTGGTTTCAAGAAGGTATTCGAGTCTTGTTACCTTCTCGAGGAGTAACGATAGTGCCTGGGGCACGTCGTTAAACGATAGAGTCTTTAAAACGTCTGCCATATTGCATTGTTTTAAGGCGGTTCGACTTTCTCGGAGCCTACCCTAAATGAGAAAGCCGCAAATCCGACTATCGGACTGCGGCTACAAATCAATATGGGTCATTTTAGGCGATTCTTACGCCCATTTCAGGTTTTATACGCCCAAAATATGGGCGTATCTGAATATCAGTAAGTTAGCTTAATGTTTTTGTAATCTTCGATAACAATATCTTTAAATTGATGAGAAGTATATCGCGTTGGATCTTCTTTCGATCCTTCGTTTAGTACAAGGAAATTGCCTTTTATCTGGCGTGGACCTACATTGTTAAGAGCAATTGATATATGCTTATATATGTTCTCTTTGTTAACATTATACCTGTTCTTCAACATTTTGTCATATTCTAAAAATGACAGCATAGCAACGGCATATGGCGCCTGTTTTTCTACCATTTTAGTTATGAGTATCTGGACTTGTCTTGGTGTTAGCTCCTGTAACTTAGGTAATTCAGTGAAAGAATATTTTTGAACTTCAGTAAGGAAAATTTGAGCGTTAGTCGGTAATGTCTCTACTGGAGTTGCCTCAATTTGTGCTTGTTTAATTTCTATCTTCTTTATCTCCTTCAAGTGTGTGTCTTGTGGAACTTGCATTAGCAGGTATTCATTATATATCTTACTAATGCTTATGTACTTATTCTCCGGGATGTAATCTGCAAATTGCGCTTGAAATTCCATTACGAAGTATATGATGGCAACTTGAAGATAGTGACATATGTAAATATTTGAATAGTACAATCTATCAGTAAAGCGGGTATCAGGCCGTGACAACAATGATAGATCATATTGATTTTCATCAATAACCGACTGCAGTGTAGCTAATAATGGCTTAATAGCCCTGTCTATTTTCATTAATTTATAGGCAACTCGCTCCCTTGTTGGCATTGGGTCGCACGTCTCATATATAATTTTATTCAACTCTGATATTATACCAGCATTGATTATATCCTGGGCGTATCTTACCTTGAGAGAGGGTTGCGGATAGTTAAAATCAATCCTTAAATAAGGGTTAAAAGATTGAGTAACGACTGCAGAGTCATAGATAAGATTTCTGTACATATCTTCTCCTTGCTGTTGGGTAAGGAGTGAATGTTGGCTGCCCTTCAAAATCTCAGTTGCAATCTTTATCATATTCTATTCTCCAATTTTGATTATCTCCGCAGCCTGTTTCTTCTTCTCATTGACAAGGTCTGCATATATCTGTGTTGTACTTACGTTCTTGTGGGTAAGCATTTTGCTGACTGTGTAGATGTCTGCTCCTCCGGCTATCATAAGGGTTGCGTATGTGTGACGGAAACAGTGGAATGTTATGTATTTGTCAATTCCTGCAGATTTTACCCATGCTTTGAGTCTTCCGTTTACGAGCTGGCGTGTGAGTCCTTTGAATACTATACCTTCAGATGGCTCTCCACAAAGTTTCAGTGCCTGGTCGCTGATTGGAATGCTTGCTTCGGTTTCTGTCTTTTCGGTTTTGATGCGGATGCATTTACCACCGGAAGGGTAGTCCTGGATATGTTTCCATTCAAGTTGCAGGATGTCGCTCAAACGGAGCCCTGTGAGGCAGGAGAATATGGAAGCGTTCTTGAGAACAGGGTAGTCGCAGTGGGATTTTGCGAGTGTGTTGAGTTCTTCCAGGGTTAGATATTCTCGTTTTGTTTCCTGTGTCTCCAGCTTGTCTAGGAAGTCATTGATGTTTTCTTTCAGGTAGCCTTCTTTGTAGGCAATGGCAAGGAATGCTCTGAATGTGCTCCAATATCCGGCTGCGGAGTTTTGGGAGAGTTTGAGTTTTTCGCTCTTGATGCGGTTGGCTGTACTCAAGTATTCTCTGAATTTGTTGCAGAAGTCTACTGTGAGTTCGTCAAATACGCATTTGCCTTTGGTGAAGATGTTGAAATGTTCATATACTATTCTCCATTTCTTGTCTTTGCCAAGTAGGATGGAGTAGAAGTAGTCGAGAACGCTCATACGGCCTTTGGTTTTGTCAAGGAAGCCGTATTGTTCGTTGATAAGAGCTATTTCGCGTTCAGCTCTGATAGCTTCTGCCTGCTTTAGTTTCATAGCGTTGGCTTTGCGGTCAGAGGCTGTGCGTGGGCTTTTCATGAGATAGATGCCAAGGTATTCTCTACGGGTCATCTGCATTGTGCGTGGGTTCCTGATGGCAGGGTAGAAGTCCAGGTACAATGCGATTTTGCCGCTTGGGTATTCTCTTTTACGTAGTGTTACTTTTACTGCTTTCATGGCTACTTCATTTTGTCTAATCTATACTTCAATACTTTGGCTACCTCTTCTCTTATGAAGTACACAAAGTTACCTTTTTTTATTTTCTCAAGTCCATTATCTCGCAAAATAGTGAATAGGTGAGTGCGGGATAATTTATATGTATCCATTATTTCCTTTATGGTTATGTGCTTTACAGGATCAAGTGAGTCTCCTCTTTCTGAGTCCCAGTGAAGTTTAGATACATAGGTGAGTCCGTCTTTCCTTTTGCGTGGAATTTTATGGCTCGTGCAGTATTCGCATATGGATTCTAGCTTCATACCGGTTGTTTCCATCAGTTCCTTGAAGGTGTACCATTCTTTAATGCCAGGATGTTGATTCACAAAGAAGAGTTTCTCCATATCTTGCTTGTCATAGAAGGCTTTCCCATGGATCATTTTTACTTTGGGATTATGCTTCTTTATGTTGGCATAGAATGTTACGTACTTGACGTCAAATTCTTCCAGTACCTGTTCACGGGTCATCCAGTTGGTGAGGATGTCTTCTTTAATGGCAATGGTGGTGTTCACGAGTGATGCATTGGAGTGTCCTACCTTTTCGAGATCTGCACGTGAGATCCTGATTGTGCGGTCTGTGAAGCGGTGGAGATGAATGCTGTGCATCTCGATGATCTTGTAGAGTGTGTTCCTTGAGATCTGCAGTAGTTTAGCACCATCTGAGATTGTAAGGAAGTTCTTGTCAAGCAGAGCGAGGCGTTGAGTCTCTCTGACTTCAATACTGGTCTTTTTGAGTCTCTCATCACGATTCTGATGCTTGAGGAGAAGCTTGGCGCATCGGTCAGAACAACAAGCTGTCCTAGACTGATAGGCTAGAAATTCTCTGCCGCATTGCTGACAGATTTTTCTGTAAGTTTTTCGTTCGGGCTGCATAGTGAGTTACTTAAGCAGCATTTACACTTTTACATGTTCATCTTTGTTCAAGGTTGTTCACTGTTGTTCAAAGTGTTCGGAACCTTGGCAGGATGTTCAGTATATGCAAAAATTTGTACCACAGATGTTACAAATGCGGTACAAATAATGGCAAATAAGTGTAGAAATGCATTAAAATATCATAAATGGTTAAACTTCGTTCCGAAGCCTAAAACATTGGTAGTTATGATATTCTAATACTTTACGATATATGCTGATATCGGGCTATTTCCCGATGCAGAAATTCTGGAAGATGTTTATGAGGACGTCTTGGGTGGAGATTTCGCCGATTATGGTGCCGAGGCTGTAGATGGCTAGGCGGAGGTCTTCGGCGGCCAGGTCGGTCGGGAGACCGGCTGCCAGGCCGTCACGGACGCGGAGAAGGGAAGTGCGGGCGTCGGAGAGCGCCTGTACGTGGCGCTGGTTTGTTACGAGGGTGGTGTCGCTGTCGCCGAGAAGGTCACGCTGTGTGGAGGCCAGAAGCTCACGCAAAGTGCTGATTCCGGATCCCGTTTTGGCTGAGATCGGAAGGATATTTATGGTCTTCTTTGTGCCCGTTTCTTCAAAATTGCTCTTTACTCCCGAATTTTCGCAATCTGCTACAATGTGTGTGTTAAATCCTTTTGTTCCAATATATGAAACAATATTGTTGAGTATATTAACATTTTTGTTATCGTCAAAAATGTCCGTTTTGTTCAGCAAAATGACCAGTTTCTGAGCCTCAAAATCTACCTTGCTGAGAATCTCTGAAACTGTCTCGCAAGTTGATTCGAAATCACGTGTCAGGTCGACCATTCCGAGCACGATAGAGGCCTCGGAAATCTTCCTGAATGTCCTTTCGATGCCTATCTGCTCGACTACTTCCGTAGTCTCGCGCAGCCCGGCTGTGTCTATGAATCTGAACAGAACTCCGTCTATGTTAAGGGTCTCTTCAATGGTGTCTCTGGTCGTGCCATGGACATCGGATACGATGGCTCTGTCTTCGCCGAGGAGAGCGTTCAGCAATGTGCTCTTTCCCGTATTGGTCGCTCCGGCGATCGCGACCGGAACTCCGTTCTTGATCGCGTTGCCGAGACGGAATGAATCGATCAGCCTGCTCACATGAGCTATGATCTCGCCAAGCAGGGTGTCAAGACGCGATCTGTCTGCGAACTCCACTTCTTCTTCGCTGAAGTCGAGCTCAAGTTCCATCAGGGAAACGAGCTCGAGAAGTTCCGACCTCATGCCCCGAAGCTCGGAAGAAAAACCGCCTTTCATCTGCTTGAAAGCGATTCTATGCGCCGCTGCGTTCTGTGATGCAATCACATCCGCAACAGCTTCTGCCTGAGCAAGGTCCATCTTGCCATTTAAATAGGCTCTTTGGGTGAATTCTCCCGGTTCAGCAGCTCGTGCCCCTGCTTCAAAAAGCAGATCCATGACAGATGATACAATGTATGAAGAAGCATGGCAAGTGATCTCTACGGAGTTCTCACCGGTATATGAATGAGGAGCGCGGAATACGCTTACAAGCACTTCGTCCAGAATCTCTCCGGAGGCGTTTTGGACTGTGCCGAACTTGATGGTATATCCCTTTGCCTGGGCTATAGTGCCTTTGCGGCAGCAGACCACCTTGTCAGCAACCGTCAGCGCATCGTTGCCGCTCACTCTTATGATTGAAACCGCGCCTGTCCCGGGAATGGTGGCAGGTGCGCATATTGTATCTTCGTTACGTATGTACATATAAGTATCTATGTGTCGGAATCCGCTTGCAAAATTACCATAAATTGTATATCTTCGCAAGAATTTTAAAAGGGATAAACCATGTGTAAAAGCTCAACAGCCGGAACATACTTGAAAGTTAACGCATTACCCGATAATGCACAGGCTTCTGTTTCTTCCTTTACTATTGCTGTCGACCATTTTCTCTGTTGAGAATTGGTCGTTTTTTTTGTAATCAATCAAACAAAATATAAAATGAAACTTAAAGCAACACTTCGTCTGGAGAACGGCATGGAATTCCATGGATGGTCGTTCGGCTGCCCTCAGTCTGTCAGCGGTGAAGTGGTCTTCAACACAGCTATGGTCGGATATCCCGAGCAGCTGACTGACCCTACCTACAGCGGACAGATACTTTGTCTCACATACCCTCTCGTGGGTAATTACGGTGTTCCGTCAGAAGAACTGATGGCTGAATCCCTTTCTGCAAAGCTGGAGTCAGAAAAGATCCACCCTTCAGGTCTTGTGATCTTTGACTATTGTGAAGATTACAGCAACTGGGAAGCCGAGAAGAGCCTCGGACAGTGGATGGAAGAGCAGGGGCTTACCGGAATCTGCGGCATAGATACCAGAGAACTGACAAAGATCCTTCGCGACAAAGGCTCGATGAAGGGCGAGATCATCCCGGAAGGAGCGGCAAAGCCGGAAGAGCCGAAGAAGCCTTCTGTTGCCGACGTTTCATGCAAGGAAGTGATTGTCTATAAGGCAGCTGCCGGTGCAAAGAAGGTAGTTCTTGTAGACTGCGGAGTTCAGCATAGCATCATCCGCGGACTCATCGGAAGGGGAGTGGAAGTCGTGAGAGTTCCATACGATTATGACTACACCGGAATGGAATATGACGGCGTGTATGTGTCGAATGGTCCTGGATGCACATGCAACTGCGAGAAGACCGTCGAGGTCCTGAAGAAGGTGCTCGAAGGAAGCAAGCCTTTGTTCGGTCTTGGTATGGGATACCATCTGATCGCAAAGGCTGCCGGATGCGAGCTCGCAAGGCTCGCGCATCCGCACCGAGGCGCAAACCAGCCTGTAAGAAGGGAAGGAAGCAACCGCACATACATCACGTCACAGAACGTATATCGTACGGTCAAGGCTGCAACTCTGCCTGCGGGATGGGAAGTCTTCTTCACCAACCTCAATGACGGCAGCGTGGACGGAATACGCCACACATCAAAGCCTTTCGCCGGCGCCAACTTCAATCCTGAGGTATGCATCGGACTGACAGAGACCGTAACTCCTATCGATGAGTTCATATCAAAACTGTAGAGATTCTTCACTTCGTTCAGAATGACAAGATTATCAGAATGACAAGATTATGATTGACAATAATATAAAGAAAGTCCTCGTGCTCGGTTCGGGAGCACTCAAGATCGGTCAGGCCGGAGAGTTTGACTATTCAGGCTCACAGGCCCTCAAGGCACTCAGGGAAGAAGGCATCGAGACCATCCTCATCAACCCGAACATCGCTACCGTTCAGACTTCAGAGCAGGTTGCAGACAAGGTTTATTTCCTCCCCGTTACAGCATATTTCGTAGAGAAGGTGATCCAGAAGGAAGCGCCGCAGGGCATCCTTCTCGCATTCGGCGGCCAGACAGCGCTGAACTGTGGTGTTGCTCTTTATGAGGCCGGAATTCTTGAAAAATATAACGTGAAGGTGCTCGGTACCCCTGTCCAGGCTATCATGGACACAGAGGACCGCGAATTCTTCAATGCAAAGCTCGCGGAGATCAATGTAAAGACCATCAAATCACATGCTGTCGAGACCGTAGAAGCTGCAAAAGAGGCTGCCAAGGAGCTCGGATATCCTGTGATCGTACGTGCTGCGTATGCCCTTGGTGGTCTTGGATCAGGTTTCTGTAATAACGAAGAAGAGCTCGTGACCCTTTGCGAAAGCTCATTCTCTTTCTCTCCGCAGGTCCTTGTCGAGAAATCTCTCAAGGGATGGAAGGAGATCGAGTATGAAGTGATGCGCGACCGCTACGACAACTGCATCGCCATCTGTAACATGGAGAACTTCGACCCACTCGGAATCCATACCGGCGAGTCTATCGTAGTCGCTCCTACCCAGACCCTTAGCGCTAAGGAGTGTCAGTTCCTGCATGACCTTGCGATCAAGATGGTGCGCCACATCGGCATCGTCGGAGAGTGTAACGTGCAGTATGCATATGACACCGACTCGATGGAGTACTATGTGATAGAAATGAACGCCCGCCTGAGCCGCTCTTCGGCCCTCGCGTCGAAAGCGACCGGTTTCCCTATCGCCTTCGTTGCAGCCAAGATCGGCCTCGGATATGGCCTTTTCGATATAAAGAACTCTGTGACGAAGCAGACCCCTGCATTCTTCGAGCCTGCGCTTGACTATGTCGTGGCCAAGATTCCTCGCTGGGACCTCTCTAAGTTCACAGGCGTATCGCGCAAGATCGGATCAAGCATGAAGTCTGTGGGTGAAGTGATGTCGCTCGGACGTAATTTCGAGGAGATCATCCAGAAGGGTCTCCGAATGATCGGTCAGGGTGCCAACGGTTTCGTAGGCAACAAGGAGATCAAGGTTGACGACATCGACCAGGCGCTCAACGAGCCGACAGACAACCGTATCTTCGTCATCAGCAAGGCAATGCAGGCCGGTTATACCGTAGACCAGATCCATGCCCTTACGAAGATCGACAAGTGGTTCCTGAACAAGCTCATGGGCATAGTGAATACCCATAAGGAGATGCGCCAGTATGACAGCTGCGAGAAGATGCCTCTCGAGCTCCTCAAGAAGGCCAAGGTTCAGGGATTCTCAGACGTGCAGGTTGCCAATGCTCTCTATAAGGGAATGGACAGCGAGATGGCGGAGGATATCGTCCGCGCCTTCCGTAAGGCACATGGAATCGTTCCATGTGTAAAGCAGATCGACACTCTTGCTGCCGATTATCCTGCAGCGACAAACTACCTCTATCTTACTTACGGTGGTAACTTCAATGATGTCAAGTATCAGCACGATAAGAATTCGGTAATCGTTCTCGGATCAGGTGCATACCGCATCGGTAGTTCGGTAGAGTTCGACTGGTGCTCGGTAAACGCGCTCCAGACCATCCGTAACCAGGGATACAGGGGAGTGATGATCAACTATAACCCTGAAACTGTGTCAACCGACTACGACATGTGCGACCGTCTGTATTTTGACGAGCTCACATTCGAGCGTGTGATGGATATCCATGACCTCGAGAATCCGCATGGAACAGTGGTTTCGGTGGGTGGCCAGATTCCAAACAACCTCGCCCTCCGCCTCGACCAGAACAAGGTCAACATCCTCGGTACAAAGGCGACATCGATCGATAAGGCTGAGGACCGCCACAAGTTCTCGTCTATCGTCGATGCTCTCGGAATCGACCAGCCTAAGTGGAAGGAACTGACAAACTTCGACGAAGTCGACCAGTTCATCGATCAGGTAGGATTCCCTGTTCTCGTACGTCCTTCATATGTGCTTTCGGGTGCGGCGATGAACGTATGCTACAACCATGAGGAACTTCGTAACTTCCTCGGACTCGCTGCAGAAGTGTCTGAAAAGCATCCTGTTGTGATGTCTGAGTTCATGCAGCGCTGCAAGGAGATCGAGTTTGACGCAGTGGCTGATGACGGAGAAGTGATCGCATATGCGATATCGGAGCACGTTGAGTTTGCCGGTGTTCACTCCGGTGACGCTACGATCCAGTTCCCTCCGCAGAAGCTCTATGTCGAGACCGTACGCAGGATCAAGAAGATCGCGAAGAAGATCGCTTCCGCTCTCGAGATCACAGGTCCGTTCAATATCCAGTTCCTTGCGAAGGACAATTATATAAAGGTGATCGAGTGTAACCTCCGTGCATCGCGAAGCTTCCCGTTTGTGTCGAAGGTCCTCAAGATAAACATGATCGAGCTTGCAACAAAGGCAATGCTCGGACTCAGACCGGCTGCACCTCGCAAGTCAGCATTTGACCTTGATTATGTAGGTATCAAGTCTTCACAGTTCTCGTTCTCACGTCTCCAGCAGGCCGACCCAGTCCTTGGAGTGGACATGCACTCTACCGGTGAGGTAGGATGCCTTGGCGACGACTTCAACGAAGCGCTCCTTAATTCGATGCTCTCTGTTGGATACGAGATTCCTAAGAAGAATATCCTTATTTCCTCAGGAAACGCCCTTCAGAAGGCCGATCTGCTCGGAGCCTGCCAGCTCCTCCATGAAAAGGGATATAACCTTTATGCGACAGAGGGATCGGCGAAGTATCTTCTTGAGAACGGAGTTCCTGTAGAGCGCGTGATCTGGCCTACAGAGGCGCAGAATCCGGAGCTTGCAGGCAAGTACAAGCAGGCGATGGAGATGCTCGCAAACAAGGAACTCGACCTTGTGATCAATATTCCGAAGAACTTCACGCACAAGGAGCTCACCAACGGATATTACGTTCGCCGTGCGGCGATCGACTACAATATCCCGCTCATCACGAATGCACGTCTGGCGACAGCATTCATCCGTGCATTCTGCGCAATGTCCCTCGATGACATCCAGATAAAGAGCTGGGATCAGTATTGATTTTTTTGAAATAGAGCCATAAGGCACAGAAATTGACTTTTCTCGTGACAGTGTAATTTTTTAATTATTAGTGTTATGAGAAAAGTCTTTTTATTTATGTCAGTTGCAGTCATGGTTGCTGCATTGGCAGGATGTAACAGCAATAACGCCGACCAGCGCAAGGCGATGAACGAGCCGATGAAGCAGGAACGCGAGTTTATGGATCAGGCCATCCGACATCGCAGTCCGGATGTGATGAGGGTCGATGTGATTGACAGCACTGTCGTCTTTACACACATTTATGATGGAATCGTGGATGTTAAGGCATATACTTATGACGGAGATGTGTGCGTTGCCGCTGAAAGAGTATATACTTTCCCTACACAGATGAGCGCACTCCGCCATTATCGCGACGCAATCGAGAAGGCTGAGCTCTACGACAATATCGAAATGTTCAACAACCAGGTGCGCTACAAGCTGAAAGATGCACAGCAGAAGGTTGAGACAAAGGGACTTACCAAGGAGCAGCTGAAGCAGAAGTTCGACAGGCAGATTGCCGATGCTAAAGCCGACATGGCAAAGGAAAAGGACAGGATGAAGGACCATCACAAGGATGGAAAGAAGAAATAAAAAGAAATCAGCCTCTACAGGCTGATTTCTTTTCCTTTATACTCGATTGTGATCTTGCTGTCCTGACCGGCGATCCGCACGTTGAACTTCCTGGTCTTGAGCATGCCTGGGAATTCGCCCTGGACTGCTCCCACAGTCAGTTTCTTCTGACGGTCGTTCCACTTGAAGTTAATCGTTGAATAAGCTCCTTTCTCATAGTTGTAGCTGTCTCCTTCATCTTCGTAGAGAACGAATTCTGCGTCAGCTCCCGGATAAACGATGATATCAAGATTGTCCCACTTGCTTTCCTCAGCATACATCATTACAGGAGCCATAGGAATGATGCTTCCGGCACGCACGAACATAGGGACTTCATCAAACTTGGTCTCTATTGTAACGTCCTGGCCGCCTTTATACTTTTCCTCAGTCCAGAAATAATACCATTCAGCTCCGGCAGGGAGATACTTCGAAACGGTCTTGTCCACGCTGAAATCGACTGATTCGGCCAGTTTCTGAGCGACTTCGTTCCTGTCCCATCCGGTCATTGCATCGGTCCTGACGATCTTCTCTTCAGTATACTGCGGGTCAAGGATAGGAGCGGCAAGGATGCTGCGTCCGAAAAGGAATTCGTCCGTCATGTTCCACACCTTCCTGTCGGCAGGGAAGTCATACACAAGTGCGCGCATGTAGCTTTCGTCGTTTGAAGTGACCTGCCATGCAGTGCTGTAGATGTATGGAAGGAGGGTATAACGGAGTCTTATGCTCTTCTCGATGGCGTCGAATGCGGCATCTCCCTTCTTTCCGAACTGATATATCTCTCTTGGCGCGTCCGCTCCATGGCTGCGGAATACAGGACAGAACAGCGCATACTGCATCCAGCGTACATAAAGCTCCTGGAACTGCGGATTCCTTGGCGCAGAACCGCCTCCCATTGTATTATAGCTGTTGCAGAAGAATCCTCCGATGTCGGTATTGAAGTTAGGGCATCCGGTCATGGTATAGTTCAGTCCGGCAGGCACCTGCTTGCGGAGCATTTCCCATGATGAATTGACGTCGCCGCTCCATAGTCCTGCACCATATCGCTGCTGGCCTGCAAAGGCGGAACGGGTCATGATGAATGCTCGCTTTGCCTCGGAATCCTTGCGTAGATTGTCGTATACGCCGCTTACAGATGCGAGAGGGAAGGCGTTTCTGTATCTTCTCCATGTTCCGTCTCCGGCAGAATGGTCGTAGTGCTCGTCCTTCGGATCGAAGAAGTCAGGATCTGTAGAGTCCATCCACCATGCGTCGATGTCGTAATCGACAAGCCTCTTCAGGTTTTTCCAGTAGATGTCCCTTGCTTCAGGACTGAGGGCGTCGTATACCTTGACGCCGCTCGGATAGTCCATTCTAGGTGGCCAGAACGCGCTCAGACCGCTCTGCGGCCATGTCTGGAAGTCATAAAGCAGACCTTTGGCTTCAAGGTCGCGGAATGCCTGGGTCATAGGTCCGAAACTTGCCCAGATGCTTATCATGATGTGGGCATTGTTCCTGTGGACTTCATCTACCATCCATTTTCCGTTGACGTATGTGTCTGCGAGGAAGTCCATCGCATTCCATGTATAGTTGCTGCCCCAGTACTGCCAGTCCTGGATTATTCCGTCGAGAGGGACATTGTTCGCTCTGTGCCACCTTACGACTTCGAGAAGTTCGTCGACTGACTTGTACCTCTCGCGGCACTGCCAGTATCCGAAAGTCCAGAGAGGGAACATCGGGACGTCGCCGCTCAATGTGCGGATCTGCGCATTCACTCCGTCAGCCGAACCTCCGTACATGAAGTAATAGTCGATGTCGTCGCCAACCTCTGCAGAGAAGCTCATGCCCTCTTCATTGTCGATGAAGCGGGAACGGGAGTAATTGTCCCAATACAGACCCCAGCCCTTGAGGGACTGGACCACATGCTGGTAGTCCTGGGTGTTGTTCTGTTCCATGTTCCAGTGGGTCGAGCCTCTGTGGTTGAGCTTTCCGTCCTGAGTCACTCCCAGACCATAGATTGGTTCCTCCTTGTCCAGCTGATATACGATGGTTGTTCTGAAAGTGCCTGCATCAGGTCCGTCCTTCCTTTCCTCAAAGCTATAAGACTTTTCCTTAAGAAGATTCTTTCCCTTGGTCAGGAACTGCACGAGACCGGTCTTCTTGTCGATCTTGACTGTCAGTACAGGACTCTTGAGCGTAACCACAGAAGAATTCTCCGACTTCTGGACCTTTACATCCTGAGGTTCCATAGTCACCACAAGGCTTTCCCTGGTGTTTCCCGGTTTTCCTGTCGGAACCTTTACGACTCGGACGATCTCCGGCGAGTAGAATGTCACTTTGGTGACCGCATCTCCTGTATTTATTTCTACAGGTTCTGCCGGTCCTGCCAGCATGCCTGTCGAGAAGACAAGCATGCAGATGATGGTCATTAGCTTGGTTTTCATGGTGTAAGTGTTATACAAAAACAAAATTACCCAATTTAATTCAATAAATCGGGTAATTTGAAGCAATTAATATAAAAAATGTGTCAATTACATGTCTTCCTTATCCATATTCTGGAGAAGAGCGTCGTTTGTGCCGTATTTGTGCATGCGGTCCTGAAGGAGTTCCATTGCCTCGATGCAGTTCATGTCGGCGAGGAACTTGCGCATGATCCAGATCCTGTTCGCAAGGGCAGGGGAGTAGAGCAGGTCGTCGCGTCTCGTGCTTGACAGGGTGACATCCACAGCAGGGAAAATACGCTTGTTGGAGAGTCTTCTGTCGAGCTGGAGCTCCATGTTTCCTGTTCCCTTGAATTCCTCGAAGATGACTTCATCCATCTTTGATCCGGTTTCTGTAAGCGCTGTCGCAAGGATAGTAAGCGATCCGCCGTTCTCGATGTTACGTGCAGCTCCGAAGAATCTCTTCGGCTTGTGGAGCGCGTTTGCATCGACACCACCTGAGAGAACCTTTCCTGAAGCCGGCTGGACGGTGTTGTAGGCGCGTGCAAGACGGGTTATCGAGTCAAGGAGGATCACCACGTCGTGGCCGCATTCAACCATCCTCTTTGCCTTTTCGAGAACCATATTGGCCACCTTCACGTGTCTTTCGGCAGGTTCGTCGAATGTCGATGCGACTACTTCAGCCTTCACGCTGCGGGCCATGTCAGTCACTTCCTCTGGACGCTCGTCAATAAGAAGGACGATCATGTACACTTCCGGATGGTTGTCTGCTATTGCATTGGCAATCGACTTGAGGAGCATGGTCTTACCTGTCTTCGGCTGAGCGACGATAAGTCCTCGCTGTCCCTTTCCGATAGGGGTGAACATGTCTACGATCCTGCATGAGAGGTCGTTATGTCCGTTGCCGAGCAGGTTGAACTTCTCTTCTGGGAAAAGAGGGGTAAGGAAGTCGAACGGAATGCGGTCCCTGATGAATTCAGGAGTGCGTCCGTTGATGAACTTGATCCTTACGAGAGGGAAGTACTTGTCTCCAGCCTTAGGCGGACGGATTTCTCCGGTAACTGTATCTCCTGTCTTGAGAGCATGCTGCTTGATCTGATACTGCGACACATAGATGTCGTCAGGCGAGTTAAGATAATTATAGTCTGATGAGCGGAGGAAACCATAGCCGTCAGGCATGATCTCAAGGACTCCGGTCGCTTCTACGACACCTTCGAACTCAGGAGCCTGATACTGCTGCTGGCCGTTATTGCGGTTCTCCTTGTTCTGGCGGTTCTGTCCGTTATTCTGCTGATTGTTCTGATTGTTGCCGTTATTGGTCTGCTGCGGCTTCTGCTGGGCCTGAACAGGCTCTTCCTGAACTGCAGGGGCTTCTTTAGGCTCTGTTTCCGCTACTGGCTGGCTCTGCTGCTGATTGTTCTGCTGCTGGCCGCCTTTCTGGATTCTGTTCCTTTTCTGTTTAGGCTGCTTCTGCTGCTTCGGCTCTCCCGAAGGAACTTCTGCCGGCGTTTCATTTACAGGATTTTCCTCTTTTGCAGGGACTTCCGGCTCAGCTGGCGCTGCCGGAACCGCCTGCTGCACAGGTTCTTCCTTCGCTGCATTCTTCGGCTTTCTGCCGCGTTTCTTAGGCTGCTGTGCCTTAGGCTCTTCTACTTTTTCTACCGCCTCTACCTTATCTTCCTTCACGGTCTCAACCGGTTTCTCGACCTTTTCAGTCTTTTCGACTTTTTCGGCCTTTGATTCGGATTTCTTCGGACGGCCTCTCTTTGGCTTGGCCGGCTTTTCAGGGGCATTGTGTGCGTTATGCCTTGCTTCCTCATCAAGAATGGCATAGACGAGAGCGTCTTTATCCATCTTCTTGAAACCCTTGATGTTGAGTTCTGAGGCGAGTTCATGGAGTTGCTCCATACCCATTTCTCTCAGTTCAAAAATCTTATGCATAAATTATATTTAAAAATGATTTAAATCAGTCAAAAGGGATTCCTCGTGACTTGGGGAGACACAAAGATAGCAAAAAAATCTGAACGGACAATCCATCCGGAGATTTTATCAATATGCATTATCCCAGAAGCTGCTGCTCTTCTTGAATCGCAAAAGGTCTGCCAAAGCTGCAGCATTCGCCTGAATTCTGAAGCTCCACGACTGCCATTGTCCCGAAGGGATCCACGAAACGTTGATGTTGAAGCAATGGAGATCGTACGTTGCAGTCAGCTGTGTAGTGGTCATTTTCAACGCCATAAGGTCAAATCCCGAGCTCATGTTAAGCGACATTCTTGGGGTCAGCTTGACATTTCCGCTGAGGTTGACGGTCTGGGTGAAATTGTTTTTGGTTATCTTCTGGCCGTTCGAGAACTGATAAGCCTTGTTGTAGCTGAAGCTGTAGCTCATGTTCAAGGACCATGGGACATTAGGGTTCATATAATATACCCATCCTCCCGGTATGTATTCTCCGGTTATAGGGTGGTAATATATCCTCTGGTATGCTGCGCTCGCTCCCGAGCCCATTCCGGATCCGTTGGTTCCGTCATTTCCTTTCATCGTTCCTTCGCCCGAGAGGGAGTAGGAGAGTGACATGCTGGCATTGGTAAGGCGGAGAAGACCCTGGCCCTCCTGGACAGCGAATCTGTTTATCTTTCGTCCGGAAGGATTGTTCTTGTCGACAAGGATCGCATATGGATCGAAGTTCATGTTGGCGCTCACTCCGAGCTTGCCGAATACTGATGTATTCATGGTCACTCCGACATTGTTCATCTTGAGCGAGTCGGCGAGGAAGTTGTAGCTTGTAGAGAAGTTAAGGTTGTCTATGAGCTTGATCTTCTTTGAACCGGTTCCCGTCGTATCCTTGAGGTCGCGGACCTTTGCTTCGAAGTTGTTGCCGAGCGACATGCTCATGCTGGCGGTCTTGCCCTTTCCAGGCACGGAACCGATCTGGCCGGCATAGATGTTATAATCCTGGGTCTTCACCTGGCCGTTCTTGTCGGTATAGGTCAGGGTGCGCCATCCGTTGAAATGGGTTCCCTTTTCAGGACTGAACGACGCTGATATAGACGGCGAAACAACATGCCTGATGGCCTGCAGTTTCCTGTGCTTTCCGAAATTGAACATACCGTACAGACGCGTACTCATCGAGACGCTTCCTGAATATGTGTGAGTCGCACCGAATGCTCCGAATGCCTTTCCTTTTACATCCTCGACCTTTCCCGTCTCCGCATTGTAGACCTTCTCGTTCTTTCGGAAGAACCAGTTCATACCATACTGGACGCTAGGGGTGATGTTTATGTACTTGAATGCCGTGAAGTTCGGAAGACCGATCTGGAAATTATGGGTCATACCGTTCTGGAACTTGTCCAGGAATCCCGGCTTTCCGAATTCTGATGCCTTGAAGTTGATCTTGTTCTGGAGGGAAGTGTTGTATCCCAGAGAGAACTTCTCATACCATTTCTCCTTTCCGACCCTGACCTTCTGCTTGAACGGATAGAATCTGTTTACAGAGAAGGTGATGTTAGGCAGCGTGAATGAGTATGAGCTGTCTCGAGAGTTCTGGTTGTGGAGGGCATTTAGGGAGAGGTTCATCTTTCCGTTCCAGTTCTTCGAGTAGGAGATGGAAGATGATATCTGGTTCTGCAGAGCCTGCTGTACGTTTGTCGCGTTATACTTGCTGTTTGAAGGACTGGAGAAGTTCACGGACGCCGAGAATGTCGTTCCAGGTCTGGCCTTCGAGTCCTGCGAGTGGTTCCACCTTACGGCAAAGTTCTTCGTCTGGAAGAAGTCCGAACTTCCTTTTTCTCCAGTCTGGTCATTCGAGTATGTCACCGAAAAGCTTCCGTTGAACTTGTAGTTTACCTTGTATCGGGAATTGAGGTCCACAGCCCATGAACCGAGGGTGTAGATGTCTCCGGTAAGGGCTATGTCAAAATAATCTCCTATCACGAAATACATTCCGAGGTCCCTGAGATAGAATCCTCGGGAAGCTTCCTCTCCGAATGTCGGGAAGAGTATACCCGTCGCCCTGTCCGGACGTTTCGGTATGAATCCGAAAGGAAGGACTACCGGAAGCATCGGAACGCCTTCCACCACCGGCCAGGCAGGACCGAATACCGTCTTCTGCGACGGCTGGGTCATCACTTTTGCTGCCGTAAGATGGAGATAATAATGCGGCTCATCGCAGTCACACACGGTGTATCTTCCGTTGGTTATGTTGATCGAGTTGTCCGGAAGCATCTTGATGTTCTTTCCATGAAGTATTCCATCCTGCTCCTGGGTCAGCATGTTTGTGATCCTGGCTTTCTTTGTGTTGAAGTTGTACCTGACTTCCTCCATGGTGTAGGACTTGGAACCCTCCTGCATGACTGGCTTGCCTTGGATCTCACCGTCCTTGTCCTTGGTACCTCTGGCGTAAAGTATGCCTGAGTCAAGGTCATATTCCATATAATCGGCCGTCAGCTTCATGTTTCCGTATGTTACTGACACATCGCCATAATAATATATGGTCTTCTTTCCGTCGCTGAAATCTTCTATGATAGAGTCTTTGGCTGTTGTGAATGCTGGAGCCTGGAGCGAACTTTTCTTGAGAAGCTTCACAGAATCTTCAGCAGCAATGGAGTCGGCTCTGAATGTCGAATCCATGACAGCGCGCAAGGAATCGGAGATGACCGGTGCTGCTGTTGAATCAGCCTGCATCTCTGCAGCAGCCTTGGCGGCACGCCGTGCCCGCCTGGTGTTCTGCGAAGATGCAGTGAACGAGAACAGAGTAAGCATCATTATCGAAACGATGCAGAGTCTGGCTGTCCACCTTGCTGATATTACCTTATTATATATGGTCATCAATTATAATCTGGTTCTTTACGTCCGTTTGCAATAAATTTGTTATTTTTGCAACTCGCAAATTTAAAACTAATTTCAATCATTACCAAATTGGGATGCGGATATGACATCGATTCGTAATATTTTATATAGGATTTTAACCGTTTCAGTGCTGCTCCTCGCGACACTGCATCTTTCGGGCCAGAATTCTGTGGACGAACTTGGCCTGAGGACTGTGGTCATCGATCCAGGCCACGGAGGAAAGGACCCCGGAGCTCCGGGAAAAACCAGCAAGACAAGCGAGAAACATCTTGTTCTGGCGATTTCAAAGCAGCTTGGAAACAAGATCAAGGCAGCATATCCTGATGTCAAGGTCGTGTATACCAGAAGCACGGATGTTTTCGTCGAACTTAAGGAAAGAGTTAATATCGCCAAGAGAAACAAGGCGGATCTGTTCATTTCCATCCATTGCAATTCGAATAATTCATCCCAGCCTTATGGCGCTTCCGTCCACATACTTGGACCGCGTTCGAACAATAAGAAGAACCAGAGGGACTACTTTGCGGCGAGCCAGTCTGTAGCACAAAGAGAGAACTCCGTGATGCTCCTTGAGGATGACTATAAGACCAGTTATCAGGATTTTAACCCAGAGTCAGCAGAATCCGTAATCAGCAACAGCCTTCTGTGGACGGCCAATTATGGAAGCAGCCTCATGTTTGCTGCCGAACTTGACGGAGCCTTCAGAAAATCACCTTTCCGCGAAAGCGGATACACCGGCATCCACCAGGACATCTTCTACCTGCTTTGGGCGACAAACATGCCTTCTGTGCTGCTGGAGTTAGGTTTTATCTCCAACACTGCCGACTATAACTACTTGAGTTCGGCATCCGGACAGGAGAAGGTAGCGCAGCGCCTGTTCGAAGCTTTCAAGACTTACAAGACCAATTTCGACGCCAGCATGAATGTCACCTCGGCTCCAATCGAGCCGGAACCAGAGCCTGAGCCTGAACCGGAACCGGAGGCTGTGATACAGCCGGAGCGGGTTCCGGACAGTTCATCTGCCGCATCCCGGTCAGATGTGCATTACGGAGTGCAGATAATGGGGCTCGGACGTAAGCTGGGCGCTAAGGATCCTGCATTGAAGGGACTTTCTGTAAAGGTTATCCCTCCTGTCGACGGCGGAAAGATATATAAATATGTAGCGGCATGGTCAGAGACCCTTCCTGAAGCAAAAGCGCAGCTCTCATCAGTGCGCAAGAAATTTCCGGATGCATTTGTTGTTAAGGTAGAAGGCAATACCGTATCTAGAGTAAAGTAAACGAAGTATGAAGATAAGCAAAGAATTCAAGATAGGACTGTTTGTCGTTTCAGTTATTGTGGGTTCGTTTTTCCTGCTCAATTATTTGAGAGGAGAAGACCTTTTGAACAGGGAGTTCGAAGTGTCAGCCCGCTATGCAGACGTTGAAGGCCTCGTGTCTTCAGCTCCTGTATATATTAAAGGATTCAAGGCCGGAAAGGTATCTTCTATCGAGTATGACACAGAATCCGGTGATTTCATGGTGACATGTTCTGTCCTGAAGGATTTCAGCATACCTTCGGATTCGCGGATGACCATCTATGGTGTGGATATCATGGGGGGCAAGGGAATCCGTATTGACATTGGAGACTCTCAGGAAATGGTTGAGGACGGAGGTTTTATCTCTTCCGGATCTGAACCTGCCCTTCTCGACGGTCTTGCTGCCGGAGTCGTGCCTCTTATGGACAAGGCCGGGAAGACTCTGGACAGTCTGAATGTGACTGTGTCGTCGGTGAACAGGATTCTGGCTGATGCAAATATTGCCAGAACATTGTCCCATGTAGAGAAGACTATGGCCGATGTCCGTTCCATTGCTTCTGTAATTGAAGGAAGGTCGGATGAACTCAATGCTTTCATTGACAATCTTTCCATCATCTCTTCAAAATTAGTTACCGTCACTGACAAGGCCGATACTCTCGTCTCATCGATAAATTCTACTGTCTCGCAGATCAGTGATGAAGACGTGCGCCACCTCATCGATTCTTTCCGCGACCTTTTGAACAGTCTGAACGACCCGGACGGAACAATCGGCAGGCTTATCAACGATGATTCCGTATATTATTCGTTGGATTCACTCTTGACTGACGTTGACGGACTGGTAAGGAAAATACAGGAAAATCCGAAGAAATATTTAAAAATTTCTGTATTCTAACACTATACAGACGATTAAAATCGCGTTTTTACTTCTTTTGAAATATTCAAAATTGTAAGTATTTGTATTATGTGGTGGTTAGCGATACTTTCCCTTTGTAATATATTGTATTACAATAAATTAGATATTCGTCAAAACGCTATTGCAAATATATTTTGGATGTAAAATAAAATTAATTTGCAATAGCATTTTTCATTTTTTATTACTTTTTTTTCCTCATCTTTGTATTCCCGTTTCGGAAACGGGTACTACATTTGACTATAACCCCTATTAAATGACTGACGAAAGATACATACACGTTTGGAACAATTGTCTGAATTTCATTCAGCAGAACATTGATCCAAAGCAGTTCAACTTGTGGTTCAGGCCGATCAAGCCTGTCTCGCTGGTTGAGTCTACGCTTACGGTCGAGGTTCCGTCGGAGTTCTTCCGTGAGTATCTTGAAGGGGCTTACCTCGACATACTGAAGGCATCTCTTAAAAAGGAACTGGGAGTCGGAGCAAGACTGGTCTATGTGGTGACTCCGGTCCAGAGGCAGCCGTCGCTTGTTTACCCTGCATCACATGGCAATGCTCCTGTGAACAGGACCATGTCTGTTGAGACATTCTCAAGAGCCGGCAATCCGGGACCGTTCGTATTCCCTGGCATCCAGAGAGTTCAGGTAAATCCTCAGCTCAATCCTATCTACTGCTTTGAAAACCTGATAGTAGGCGAGTGCAACAAGATGGGATTCACAGCAGGAGAGAGCATCTCGGCAGCCCCTGGAAAGACAGCGTTCAACCCGCTCTTCCTCTTCGGAGGTCCAGGTCTGGGCAAGACCCATCTTGCACAGGCAATCGGTATCGAGATAAAGAAGAAGTTCCCTGAGCTTGTGGTTCTCTATGTACCGGCGAACAGGTTCAAGACCCAGTATATGGATGCTGTGAATGTCAAGAACAAGCTGACAGACTTCCTTGCGTTCTATATGAAGATGGACGTGCTCATAGTGGATGATATCCAGGACCTCATGGGGCAGAGCACGCAGAATGCGTTCTTCAACATATTCAACCATCTCCATCAGTCAGGCAAGCAGCTTATCTTCACATCTGACAGAGCGCCTGTAGATCTCGAGAATTTCGAGGAAAGGCTTCTTTCGCGCCTGAAGTGGGGACTGTCTGTGGAACTGCAGAAGCCAGATTTCGCCACAAGGCTTAACATGCTGAAAGCAAGAGCTTTCAGAGAAGGTGTAAGGCTCAGTGACGAAGTGCTGAACTTCCTTGCGACACGCATCAAGTCAAACTTCCGCGAACTTGAAGGAGCATTGATCTCTCTGATAGCTAATGCTACTCTTGCCCATAAGGACATTACGGTCGAGCTTGCAGAAAAGATCACAGACAAGATCGTAGGTGAGCAGCAGGCTGAGGTCACTATTGACAAGGTGCAGAAAGTCGTATGCGATTACTTCAACATTACCCGTGATGACCTTCTTTCAAAGACCAGGAAGCGCCAGATCGTACAGGCCAGACAGATTGCTATGTACATGTCGAGAAATCTGATAAACTGCTCGCTTTCGACCATCGGAGCCGAGATCGGAGGCAAGGACCATGCGACAGTCCTTCATGCATGCACGACTGTGAGCGACCTCATGTCTACTGACAAGACATTCAAGCAGTATGTTTCGGATATCGAGAAGATACTGGTTCCTGTAAGAAGATAATTAAGATAATTCCATACAAAATTATAGTTAAATCCCTGTAAAGTTCTAACTTTGTAAGGATTTGTCATTTTATCACTAACACACATGATTATGAATTCGGAAAAAGTACTTTCATTCTTTAAGGAAATAACAAAGATTCCAAGAGAATCAGGACATGAAGAACAGATAATAGCATACCTCCAGGAATTTGCCGCTGCAAGGAATCTCGAATGCAAGACAGACGACGCCGGCAATGTGCTCATCGTGAAGGAAGCAGCTGCAGGCTATGAGAATGTGCCTGCAATCGTTCTCCAGAGCCACTCAGACATGGTCTGTGAGAAGAATGAAGGTGTAGAGCATGATTTTGCGAAGGACCCTATAAGATATGTGATAGAAGACGGATGGATGATCGCTCCGGACACCACTCTGGGTGCCGACTGCGGAATAGGTGTCGCCGCACAGCTTGCCATCCTGGACAGCGACATGCCATGCGGAAAGATCGAGTGCCTTTTCACCACATCGGAAGAGACCGGCCTTGACGGCGCTATGGCCCTTCAGCCTGGATTCTTCACAGGAAAGGTGCTTCTGAACCTTGATTCAGAAGATGAAGGAGAGATCTTCGTGGGATGTGCAGGAGGTATCGATACAACGGCAGAATTCAATTATACTAATGAACCTGTCTGTGAAGGATTCGAACTTGAGGAGGTGTTTGTGAAGGACGCTATGGGAGGACACAGCGGAGATGACATCAATAAAGGCCGCGCAAACTCTGTCCAGCTTCTCGGAACATTCCTCTACAGCATTCTTGACCTTGACTGGCAGCTTGTTTCCATCGACGGAGGAAACAAGAGGAACGCGATCGCGCGTGAGGCGAAGGCAGTGATAGCTGCCGAGCCGGACACGCTTGACATCATCAACGAAAGGCTTGAAGCATATGCTGCTGACGTCGCTGAAGAGTACGGTGCAATTGAAACCAACCTTAAGCTAGGATATGAAGACGTTGAATGCTCTGATGCAGAGGCTATCGACGAAATGACTGCATGGAACCTCGTTGCAGCGCTCTGCGCATCGCCGCACGGGGTCCTCAAGATGAGCCAGGAGATAGAGAATTTTGTCGAGACCTCTACAAACCTTGCATCGGTCAAGATGACCGAGCCGGGCGTGATACGCATCGGCTCGAGTCAGAGAAGCTGCGTGACAGCCGCACGCCGTGCGGCCGCAGCGAAGATGGAAGCCTGCTTCGTTCTTGCCGGAGCAGTCGTAAAGCATGAAGGAGAATACCCTGGTTGGGCTCCTGCAGCAGAATCGCCTGTAAGAGACGCATGCGTGGCATCATACAGAAAGCTCTTCGGTGTAGATCCTAAGGTGAAGGCAATACATGCAGGTCTTGAGTGCGGTCTGTTTACAGAGAAGTTCCCAGGTCTTGACATGGTTTCGTTCGGACCGACCCTTCGCGGTGTTCATGCCCCGGGAGAGCGCCTTGACCTTGCTTCCCTCGACAAGTTTGTCGCCCTGCTTGTTGACGTAATATGCAATTACAGATAATGCCCATGATACAGATAGCTCCATCAATTCTCGCTGCCGATTTTCTCCATCTTGAAAAGGATGTCGAAATCGTCAACCGCTATGCGGACATATTCCATCTCGATGTGATGGACGGCGTCTTTGTACCGAACATCTCATTCGGATTTCCGGTCATCGAAGCGATTGCAAAGAAGGCGGAGAAGCCGATGGATGTCCATCTCATGATCGTCGAACCGGAGAAATATGCGGAGAGATTCGCAAAGGTCGGGGCATCGATGATTTCATTCCATCTGAATGCCACTGAGGATCCGGCATCCCTTCTCAAGAGCATACGTTCATGGGGACTGAAGGCCGGTCTGGTCATCAACCCGGACATACCGGTAGAGAATCTGTTCCCGTATCTGAAAGATGCGGACTATGTGCTCCTGATGTCCGTATTCGCAGGTTTCGGCGGTCAGAAGTTCATAGAAGCGACCTATGACCGCATCCGTACATTGAAAGCGGAAATCGACCGTCAGGGTCTCGACATAAAGATCGAAGTGGACGGGGGAGTATCTCCGTCAAACGCCAAGGCCCTTGCCGAAGCCGGAGCTGAAATATTCGTAGCCGGCAGCGCAGTCTTCAGATCCGAAGACCCTGCCGCCGTCATAGCTGCAATGAAAGGTTAGATGATATAGCTGATTTCCTTGAAGGCGAATTCCCTGAGTTCGCCTTTTTCCGTGTCTTCTACCAACAGGTGGCCTATATCTGAAAGGCCGCGGATGATTCCTTCGAATTCACGACCGTCCGAGCAGTCGATGTATCTTGCCGGAACATCTTTTCGCCACATCTGGGAGAGATAGAGCTTGCGGAGTCGGCTGAGTCCGCCGGTTATGTTCAGGTAGCGGCTGCAGTATCCTTTGAATATGTCCATGTATTCTTCCAGGAGAGGGTGAAGCGGGATAGGTCCTTCGCTTTGCTCAGGATGACATGAAGAGTATTCAGGATGACATGAAGAGTATTCGGCGTGAGACGAAAAGTACAGCAGCATTGATGTAGGGTTGGGGAGTGCC
The DNA here is from genome assembly GCA_017461285.1 of Bacteroidales bacterium. Next base: position 30,095 of record JAFTYS010000118.1, read on the forward strand.
GGATCGAATTCAGTCTGGTTTACATTCAGCCCGATTCCGACGATGCTGGACGAGAGGCTGGAGTCGCGTACGGAATGCTCGATCAGTATTCCGCAGATCTTGCGGTCTCCGACATAAATGTCGTTCGGCCATTTTATCTCCGACCCGATGCCGTGCGACGAAAGAAGGTCCACGACAGAAAGGGCGGTTATCTCGCTTATTGCCGACTGATCGGCCGCTCTGATTTGTGTCAAGGCACCGGAACCGTACTTGAGAACGATGCTGAATGTAAGGTTGTCTCCAGGTTCAGATGTCCATGTGTTACCCCTCTGTCCGCGTCCGGCTGTCTGCTGACGTGCTGACAGGACTGACAAATTGTCAAGTTCCGGAAGGCGTCTTCTGGCCTCTTCATTGGTCGAATCTATGCTCTCAAGCCATATAATGTCATGCTTCTTTGTCATGGTGCATTTTTTGCTTATCTTTGCTCGAATATTTACAAAAATAACTAAAATCAGATACATGAACAATAATGAACTTAAAGTAATTGCTGACGCAATGCTTGAAAAGAAGGGACAGGATGTGGTTTCTCTCGATCTCAGATCCATCGGTACAGCTATTTCTGACCATTTCATAGTATGTAATGCAGACTCGACTCCGGCAGTCGTTGCGATCGCAGACAATGTCGAAGACAGGATGATAGAGAAATGCAGAAGAAAGGTGAACCGCACGCAAGGAAAAGAGAATGCATTCTGGGTTATTCTTGACTACGGTGATATCGTCGTACATGTCTTCCAGACTCCTTACAGGGCGTTCTACAGACTTGAAGACCTCTGGGCAGACGCGGAAAAAACCGTATACGAGGACTAATCTTTAATAGGAAATATGGCAGATAAGAACAATACGCCACGGGGAAAGAAACCCGTGAAATTCAGTTTCAGCATATCATGGATATATATCCTGCTTCTGATAGGCATCGGTTGGATGTTCTTCAATCAGGACGGAGCTAATCCGCAGAAAGAGGAATGGGATGAAGTCAAGCAACAATGGCTTGCCGGTGACATCAAGGAAGTGGTATTCGTAAGGAATGAGTTTGAAGGTCATGTGACCATGAAACCAGACAGACTCGCTAACTACGAAGACAAGTTCGGTGGGAATGTTCCCAAGAAGTCTCCTCATTTCGTCTTCCTGGTTTCGGGAAGTTTCAATGCAGAGGAGATGTTCGGAGAGCTGAACAGCCAGCTCCCTGAAGGAGATAAGGTGAAGGTCGTGATTGAAAGCAGGGAAAGCTTCTGGGGAGTGCTCGAGTGGCTCATTTTCCCTCTGCTTCTTATCCTGATGTGGGTATTCATGTTCAGAGGAATGAACAAGAACATGGGCGGAGGCGGTCCTGGCGGCGTCTTCAACGTCGGCAAAGCGACCGGCAAGCTCGCAGAAAAGGACAGCATCAAGGTTACATTCAAGGATGTGGCCGGACTGTATGGAGCGAAGGACGAGGTCATGGAAATCGTTGATTTCCTGAAGAATCCTAAGAAATATACAGCTCTTGGAGGTAAGATTCCGAAGGGGGCACTCCTCGTCGGTCCTCCGGGAACAGGTAAGACTCTGCTCGCAAAGGCGGTTGCAGGAGAAGCAGACGTTCCTTTCTTCTCCATCTCCGGTTCAGATTTCGTCGAGATGTTTGTCGGCGTCGGAGCTTCGCGAGTTCGTGACCTCTTCCGTCAGGCAAAGGAAAAGGCACCATGCATCGTATTTATCGACGAGATTGATGCAGTAGGACGTGCACGAAGCAAGAACGGCGGATTCTCTTCAAACGACGAGCGCGAAAACACTCTGAACCAGCTCCTTACGGAGATGGACGGATTCGGTTCGAACTCCGGTGTGATAATTCTGGCCGCTACTAACCGTGCTGACATTCTCGACAAGGCGCTCATGCGTGCCGGACGATTCGACAGGCAGATTCATGTCGAACTTCCTGACCTTAAGGAAAGGGAGGAGATATTCACAGTCCATCTCAGAGGACTCAAGCTTGCGGAAGACTTCGATCTCGAATTCCTCGCAAAGCATACCCCTGGATTCTCAGGTGCCGACATCGCCAATGTATGTAATGAGGCAGCACTTACCGCTGCAAGACGCAACAAGAATGCTATAGACAGGCAGGATTTCCTTGATGCCGTAGACAGGATCATCGGCGGTCTCGAGCGAAAGTCAAAGATCATTACTCCTGAAGAGAAGAGTTCGATCGCTCATCATGAAGCAGGACATGCTACCGTCAGCTGGCTTCTTCCTAATGCAAATCCTCTTTTCAAGGTGACGATCGTTCCTAGAGGACAGGCTTTGGGTGCGGCATGGTATCTTCCTGAAGAGCGCCAGCTTGTCACAAAGGCACAGATGATTGACGAGATGTGCTCTCTCCTTGGAGGTAGGGTAGCTGAAGAAATCGTCAACGGTGAACCGTCTACCGGTGCGCTGAACGATCTCGAAAGGCTTACTAAGATGGCTTACGGAATGGTCACATATTATGGTATGAGCGAAAAGGTCGGCAATCTTTCCTTCTACGACTCGAACGGATCACGTGCTTATGATCTTAACAGACCGTATTCCGAGAAGACTGCCGAGCTGATAGACAAGGAGGTCAAGGAGCTTGTAGAGATGATTCACGACAGGACAGAAAGGATTCTTAAAGAGAATTTTGACGGTTTCCGTCAGCTTGCCGAGCTTTTATTGGAGAAAGAAGTTATCTTTGCAGATGATTTGGAAAGGATCTTCGGCCCGCGTGCAGGAGCAAAGCCTGGCGAAGCGGTTCCGAAAGATCCTGAAGAACTAGCAGAAGAGCAGCAATGAACAACTTTGTAAAGAGAACGATATCTGGTATCGGGTTCGCGGCGATAATGCTCGCCGCGTTCCTTACCAATGAATATGTATATGGTGTGGTGATGTTTCTTTCGCTGATCATCATGATGAAGGAATTCCTCACCATGACCTGCGGAAACGAATACCGTTATTCCCAGGCATTGTCCATATTTTCCGGAGCTGTCCTCTTTACATTGATATATCTTTACAAGGCATTCCATTTTCCCGGAAGGCTTGTAATACTGGCATTTGTTCCGGTCTTCCTGCTGATGATCAATTCATTGTATCTCAAGGACAAGACCAGGTTCGACAAGTTTGCTAACCTCTATGCTGTGCTGATCTACATCGCGGTACCATGGTCTCTTCTCAACTTCGCCGTCTTCAATGCGGCAGGGGAGTTCAACGGTATCCTGCTTCTTTGCTTCTTCTGCATCATCTGGGGAACTGATGTGGGCGCATATCTTTTCGGCATCACCCTCGGCCAGAAATACGGAAAGAAGCTTTTTCCGTCCATCTCGCCGAAAAAGTCATGGATCGGATTCTGGGGTGGTCTTGCAACTGCAGTAGGTGTTGCCATTGCCCTTCATTATGTCGGTCTCTTCAGATTCGATCTCATACACTGCATCTTCATGGGAGTCCTTCTTTGCGTGGCAGGAGTGTATGGAGACCTTATCGAGTCCCAGTGGAAGAGGCATTACAATGTCAAGGATTCAGGAAACCTCATACCCGGTCACGGCGGTCTGCTTGACCGTTTCGACAGCGCTCTTATAGCCATTCCGATCGGAATCATCTATCTTGTAGTGATGAATGTACTGTAAGGCTTTTTATTTTTGCCTTATTGTCCGATTTTTCGTACATTTGCGCCGTTATGGTAATTCATAAAGATTGTTACGGAACCATATTCGTCGTATGGTCCATCTCTCTGATACTTGCTTTCCTTATCCTGCGATTCATACCGTGGGCTTTTATTTCGTATCCGCTTGCGATAATTCCGATGTTCTTCATGGGATTTGTCCTGTTCTTCTTTAGAGTTCCGAAGAGAGAGATTGCGGGTGCAGATAATGATGTAACCTCTGTTGCAGACGGAAAGGTCGTGGTTATCGACAAGGTGTATGAATCGGAGTATCTGAAGTCGGAATGTCTTCAGGTGTCTGTATATATGGACTTCTTCAATGTACATGTCAATTTCTGGCCTATCAGTGGAGAAGTCAAGTATTACAAGTACCATCCTGGCAAATACATGCTTGCATTCCTTCCGAAGGCATCGGAATTGAACGAGCATACATCTACCGCTGTGGCAAGCGCTTATGGTGATGTATTCTTCAAGCAGATAGCAGGAACATTTGCAAGAAGGATCGTATGCTACGCAAATCCAGGTGCACAGGAGGATAAGGGTACTGAATGTGGAATTATAAAGTTCGGCTCCAGAATAGACATGTATCTGCCTCTGGATGCTGAAATCAAAGTAAAGATAGGAGACTACGTCAAAGCCAGCGAGACGGTAATCGCGGCACTTCATAAATAATCATGGAAGAACAGTTAATATATATCATCATGCTGGTCTCGATAGCATTATCAGCGTTATGCTCGATGCTTGAGGCCACATTGCTATCCACCCCTTTATCATACATTACAGGACTGGAAGAACAAGGCGTCAAAGGGGCAGCACGTCTTAAGAAGTTGAAACAGAACACAGACAGACCGATATCCGCAATTCTTTGCCTTAACACAATCGCAAATACTGTCGGCGCGTCAATAGTCGGTTCGCTTGTATATGAAGTATATGGAGATGCGCTTGTCGGCGCTTTCTCGACAGTATTCACCTTAGCCATCCTTTTCTTCTCGGAAATCATCCCAAAGACCATCGGTACAAGCTATTGGAGGAAGCTTGCCATTCCGGCATCTTCGATAATCAGCGGAATGATATTCATATCTTATCCTCTTGTGTGGATTCTCGAGAAGTTCACCAAGCTTATCTCATCAAGATCGGAACAGGTAAGTGTCAGCCGTGAGGATATCTCTGCAATGGTCAGCGTCGCTACCGAAGAAGAGGAGATAGAGAAGGAAGAGAAGAAGATGATCCAGAACATCCTTAAGCTGGACGAGGTTACAGCCCATGAGATCATGACTCCTAGCGTGGTCGTTGAGATGGTTCCCGGCAGCATGACGATCCGTGAGTTCTATGAAAGCGAGAACTCACATTCGCGTATCCTTATTTACGACGAGGACAATGATGAATATGTTACAGGATATGTTCTCCGTCAGGAAGTCCTTGAAAAGATGGCCGAAGATAAGTTCAATACCACATTGGAGGAGATTATCCGCCCTATCATGACCTTTGGCGAAGAAGAGTCTGTTTCTGACATCTGGGAGAAGCTTATCGAGAAGAAGGAGCATATTTCAGCCATCCTCGATGAATACGGTTCGCTCAGAGGTATAGTAACCATGGAGGACGTCATCGAGACCATGCTGGGCCACGAGATTGTCGATGAGAAGGACGAAGTCGTGGACATGCAGGAATACGCCAAGGAACAGTGGGAAAAGGCCCAGAAAGACATCGTTAAAGCCGAATAGTCCTACGATATACGACAGGCCCCTGAATCGTGCAAGCAGAATACTTTAGGAAATGCTTCCACAATTCAGGGGCCTGTCGTATCGGGATGATTACTTTGCAGAGCCTTCTATCAGTTCAAGAAGTCTGTCGATAGCTTCTTCTTCAGGCACATGGCGAAGGACAGGAGTCTTGCCTTTGTAGATCGAGACCTTGTGGTTTCCTTCACCTACATATCCCCAGTCAGCATCAGCCATCTCGCCAGGGCCGTTCACGATACATCCCATGACAGCTATCACCATACCTTTCAGATGTGAAGTGCGGCGCTTTACCTCATTGAATGTGCTTTCCAGATTGTACATCGTACGTCCGCATCCAGGACAAGCAATATATTCAGGCCTGTAGAAACGTCTTCTGGCCGCCTGCATCAGCTCGTCCGTCAGATAATCTGCATATTCACTTCCGTCCAGAACGACTTCCTTTCCGTCCTCCATATAGGTTCCACAGAGGACGACCTCATCAAGTTCCTTGTCAAGAAGCCTCTTTCCGAAATCGCAAGCAAAATCCATCAGAAGCCTCTCCCTCGATGGAGAAGCATATGTTGCGACAGCCTTCTTTCCCTCAAGTGTCAGAGACACGAGAGACGAATTGATCTTCCTGTCATATCTGTCTGCAAGGTATTGAGCTACAGGGATTTCATTTACCGGATCTTCTGTAAGAGATACACGGATGGTATTTCCGATTCCTTCTGAAAGAAGGGCGGAAATACCGACGGCAGATTTGATTCTGCCGGCATCTCCGTTACCTGCTTCAGTAACACCAAGATGAAGTGGGAATACGACGCCCTTCTTCTCCATTTCCTGAGCCAGGAGCCTGTACGCCTCTACCATCACGAACGTATTGCTGGCTTTAAGGGACACGACTACATTATAGAAATCGTTCTCAACGCACATGTCCAGCCATTCCATGACAGCTTCCTTCATTGCAAGGGGAGTGTTGCCGTACAGGTTGGTTATTCTTTCTCCGAGAGATCCATGGTTGAGTCCGATTCTTATGGCCGTTCCGTTCGCCTTGCACACTTCCACAAGTCTTGCAAACTGTTCGCGAGCCTTCTCATGGTCTTTGTGGAAATTACCTGGATTGATCCTTACCTTCTCTACGACTTCAGCGGCTGCAATCGCGATTTCAGAAGAGAAATGCACGTCCGCAACTAGGGGAGTGTCTATTCCTTTCTCACGAAGAATGTCGCGTATCTGTTTCAATGACTCCACCTGAGCAGGGGATGGCACAGTCAGCCTGATCATCTGGGCTCCGGCTTCATACAGTTTCACGCACTGCGCTACTGATGATTCCACATCTGAAGTATGGGTGTTGCACATTGTCTGTACAACGATAGGACTTTCACCGCCGATGGTGACGTTTCCTGCATGAACAGTAAGTGTATCCATTATTCTTCTGTCTTATTGTTTCCGTAAACCAGATCCCTGGCTTCCTTTCTTAATGCTGCCTTGGTCTTTCCTGTTCTCTTGGAAAGATGTATATGCACTCCCGCAGAAACGGTTATGTTCATCGGGTATGCGAACCTGTAATAATACTCGCTGTAGTGGTCTGGGTCATAAAGAGAACCGAATGAGTGCTTGTATATGACCATGAGGTGGATTTCTATAGGGTCGAAGACGAGGCCGAATCCGGCACCGCCCTTTAATCCGTAATCCCAGCGCCTGTCGGTAGGTACGAATGAATTCTCGACTTCCGGCTTTACGTTACCGGTCTTTCCCGGATATCGGTGGATGCCGATGCGGTATCCGGCATAACAGCCGGCATGAGCGATTATCTTGAAGTTCCAAAGATCGTAATGGCAATGCATGTACAAAGGCATTTCAAGCACATCATAAATGGCCTTTTCAGCACCTTCGATCTTGTAGGTGTAATCCCTGTCCTCGTTATACTCGAACTGATAGCCTTCCTTTGTGTAGTTAAGACCTATCTGAAATCCGAAAAAAGGCATATAGCCGAACATCTTGCCGTATTTTGTATAGGAAATGCCTATGTTCATCGGAATGATGACAGACTCCTGCTTCTGGGCGGGATTCCACATCACCTTGCTCAGATTGGCTCCATAGGAGATTCCGAACATCGAGTAGTCGTTGATCTTCAAGTCCTTCTTGACATTCAGGGAATCCAGGAACTCGTCCGAATACTGTTCCACCGTCAGTCCTTTCGGAAGCAGCTCCGACTGCGCCGAAAGGATTATTGATGCCGTAATAAGAAGTGTCGTTATGATGATTCTCTTCATTTCTCTTATTTGAACATTTCTTCTACATCTACACTCTGGTCTATCTCCATCTTTTCTGGGATATCGATCAGGAATGTGCCGTCTTCAAGTTTATAGAAGCGGACCTTTTCAGGCTGCTTCTTCTCCAGAAGGATACCGGTGTCCACGAGTCCGTTCCTGTTAAGGTCTTCCGTTATCCTTATCGAATACTTTCCTGCCTTCAGGTAAGGAAATTTCAGGACAGTGTCTTCATCGATTATGTATGACCTGATGATCTTGTTTCTCTTGTCGTTCAGGAGGTCTACAATATACTTGTTCCTGACATTAGTCAGGTTAAGGTTCATTGTGCTCAGCTTCTCGTCGGTCGGAAGAGTCACCTTGACTTCCGAACTGTCATTATAGAATCCGTTGATGTCCTTGAACTTACGGTGTGGTATCTTAAGGAAGTACTCGTATCCGGGCTGGAGCTCAACAGATGGAGTTATGATATATTTCCTGAGGTTAAGGGTGTCCTGCGTCACGGTATATTTCGCCGTAGATTCCTGCTGGCGAGGATTCAGATATCTGAAAGTGAGTGAGTCAAAGGCGCTCTCGACAAGCGGATATTTGAATTCCATAGTGAATCCGTACTGTTCGACAGTTTCCGGCTCTGCCTTGAGGCTGAATACCGCTGTAGTGTCTTCCTTCTTGATGTCTTTCGACGAGCTCTTTCCAGGGCCTTTCTTCGGCTTGACGAGCTTTATCTCTTCTGTGAAGCTGTTGAGAAGTCCGAGGGTATCCGTCTTCATGTACTTCACATTGAGGAAGAGTGTGTCAGGCTGTTTCTTCGGGTCGTTGATCCATATCTCCAGACTGTCCTGTTCCTGGTTGAACTGGGTTATTACCTTATCCTGTGGAATGCCTTTGAACCAAAGAGAATCTATCTGGGCATACGGTGCCATGAAAGTAATGTATGCAGTCCTCTCTCCGAGCCTTTCCTTATTGACGATCATCTGCTTCGAAGGCATCTCCTTGAAGAGATTGAGCTCCACTTCCGTCTTTCTAGCGAGACAGTTGAGCGTGTCGTCCATCTCGTACTTCATGAGTTCCGGAAGGGTGTCGTTGACGATGATCGAAGGATGGAAAAGGGTGTCTATGAATGCAACTGTCTCTGTTTCAGGATCATACTTATTGTTGTTGTTCTCATCGAAGATCGCATACATCCTGTATATGGTGTCCTGTATGTTCCTGAGACAGAAGAATCCCCACTGGTCGGTCTTCACTGCAGCATCAGGACGTGAAAGGAATATCGCAGAGTCTGCGTGGTCCTTATAAAGCATGACAGTAGCACCCTTCACAGGATCGAGGGTGTTGCAGTCCTGGACGATACCGGTGACCATCATGGAGTCAATCTTGTCTCCTGTAGAGAATACGAGCGTGAATCCTGGGAACATATTTCCCTCATTGTTATCGCCTATGGCATTCGTAAGGTCAAGAGTGTATGTCTTGTTTGAATCAAGGTCGCTTTCGAATGAAATCACCACTCCTTTACCTTTAAGCTTGTATTTAGGCATCTTCTCAAGAGGAGGGGAGAGGAAAAGGCTCTTCGGATCCTTTACCTGGACATATTCATTGAACTTTACCGTAAGTTTGGTGCCATGAACGGGCACGTTTATCATTCCCAGCTCAGGGTATATCTCGGTTATGACCGGAGGAATGGTATCCTTCGGTCCGCCGCTAGGCGGAGTGGTCGTATTCGCACATGAATGCGAAAACAGGACTGTTCCCAAGACTAGAGCAATGGGTATAATGGGAAAGAATCTTGATAGGAATCTCTTCATGTTCAAATAATTATAAGTCAGTTCTGATGACGCTCTGGATGCCTTCTATCTTCTCCAGCTTTCTGGTAAGCTTCTCCAGGTCGCCCATGTCATGGACGTAAAGGTCAATATATCCTTCGAACACACCGTCTTCTGTACCCAGGCAGAACTTCTTGATGTTCACGCTGAGGACGAATGAAATGTATCTTGTTATGTCGTTGATCATACCGATGCGGTCGAATCCTTTAAGCGAAAGACGTACCAGGAACGAGAGGTTCTGGGTCTTTGCATGCTCCCACTTCGGCATCACGATCTTGTCGCCGAACTTTGAAGCAAGATTGTTTGCGGTAGGGCATGATTTCTTGTGGACGGTAACAGTGCCGTCGGATGCCTTAAATCCTACGACGCTGTCGCCAGGAATAGGATTACAGCATGATGCGATCACGTATTTATGTTTAGTGTCATTACCGTCGATCACATAATCTTCATGCTTCTCATCCTTGTTGCTCTTGAACCAGCGGAAGCTCCATCCGGATGATTTCTTGGCCTTCTCATGTGCCTTCTTGAGCACTTCGGGGAGGGTGCTGAGCTTGATCACACCGATGCCGACGCGGAAATAAAGTTCGTCCGGTTTGCTTTCGAATATCTCATATCCTTCCATCAGCATGTTGACGATCTTGTCGCCGAACTTGTAGCCAAGTGCTTCAAGCTGTTCCTGGACCATCTTCTTTCCTATCTTGATGGTTTCCTGCCTTTCTCCCTTGAGGAAGTCCACAACTATGCTTTTTGCCTTCCTGGTCTTCAGGAAGTTGAGCCATTCGCTCTTCGGTTTCTCGTTCTCGGCAGTGATGATCTCTACCTGGTCTCCGGTCCTCAATACATATGAAAGCGGCACCAGGCGGAGATTTACCTTGGCAGCAATTGCCTTGTTACCTATCTGAGTATGGATAGAATATGCGAAGTCAAGGGCTGTCGCACCTTTTTCGATGCTCTTCTGCTCACCCTTCGGAGTAAAGACCATGATGTCGGTCTTGATCAGGTCATTATGGATAAGGTCGAGAAGGTCGAGGGCATTGACATCAGGATTTACAAGGATCTCCTTTACCTTTGCGATCCATTTATCCATCTCGCTCTCGCTGTCATTCGCAAAGCCGTCCTTCTTGTATGCCCAGTGGGCTGCGATACCTTTTTCGGCTATCTCGTTCATTCTTCTTGAGCGGATCTGAACCTCGACCCAGATACCTGAATGGCTCATCAGAGTGCAGTGGAGAGCCTCATAACCGTTGTTCTTCGGATAGTTGACCCAGTCTCTGACGCGGTCAGCCTTGTACCTGTAAAGGGCTGTAATGATAGAGAATATATGATAGCACTGGTCTCTTTCCGTCTCATTTGCATTGCCTTCCTGATCAAATATGATGCGGACGGCATATAGGTCATATATCTGGTCGAAGCTGATGCCTTTAGTCTGCATCTTGTGCCAGATAGAGTACGGGGTCTTTACCCTCTTCTTGATCTCGAACTTGAAGCCGGACTTATTGAGCGCGTCTTCGATAGGTGCGATGAAATCGTTTATGCGGTTCTCCTTTTCAGAGATGTTCCTGTTGATTTTGGCAGAGATGTCATTATATGCTTCAGGCTCCTTGAAACGCAGCCAGATGTCCTCCATTTCGGACTTTACGCTGTACAGACCGAGCCTGTGGGCGAGGGGAATGAAGACGAACATGGTCTCGCTGAGGATCTTGTCCCTCTTGTGCTCGGGCATGAATTCGATGGTCCTGCAGTTATGAAGGCGGTCGGCAAGCTTTATAAGGACCACTCTGACATCGTCATTCAGGGTAAGAAGAATGCGCTTGAAGTTTTCTGCCTGCATGCTCTTCTGCTGGGCCTTGTCTTCGTTGTCGAGCACTGTCTTGATCTTTGTCAGACCTTCCACAAGAGTAGCAACCTTGTCACCGAACAGGCTTCTGATGTCATCGACAGTATAGTCTGTATCTTCGACCACATCGTGGAGAAGGGCAGCGACTATAGACTTGTATCCGAGACCGATATTGCTCACGACTATCTTCGCGACTGCGATAGGATGAAGTATATATGGCTCGCCAGAACGCCTTCTGACGCCCTTGTGGGCTTCATTTGCAAACTCGAAAGCCTTCTGTATGATTTCAAGTTCATTCGGGTCTGTACAACGTTTCCTTGCCGCTTCAAGAAGATCGGCATAGTCTCTGGCAATGACTTCGTGGTCCTGTGCTGTAAATTCTGAAATCTTACCCATAATTATTCCACTTCTAATTAATCCTCAATGTTATAATTGTCTACATTCTGGAAGGCATAGGAAAGTTCAGCTCCTATCAGGATTATGAACCATCCGATGTTTATCCAGACCATGAACAGCGGAACAGCAGCAAATGCGCCGAAGATACCGCTCATTCTTGTCACCATCACCTGTGTCTCAAGATACATATAGTTCACCAGGGCAAATGCTATTCCTGCCGGTATGGCGGCACGCAGTGCCTCGGAATACTTCACATCGGCGTTTGGTATGAACTTATACATGGCCGAGAAAGTAAATGATGCTATCACTCCGAAGAGTATCCATGATGTCAGCGTCTTCACGACTGTAAATGATTCAAGATCCAGTCCCAGATAGCTCAATGCGTGGGAATATACCACCGTGCCTCCAAAGAACACGAACACGATGAATGGAGATACAAAGAGCATGGCGATTATAACCGAAAGCCTTTTAAACAGGTTTCTCGGCTGCTGTACGCGCCATACGTTGTTGAAAACCTTTTCCACGCTCATCATCATCCATATCACGATCCATGCGAAGAGCAGGGCACTGACAAGACCTACAGCTCCGCTTTTGGCAGTATCTATGATGTTCTGGGCAAAGCCCAGCACCATGTCTATGGTCTGCTGGCTGTTGTTGAAATACTGGTAGAGGAAATCCTTAAGGTATTCCGCTATGCCGAAACCGTCTGTGATGGCAAAAGCAATGGCGACGAAAGGAACCACTGACATAGTGCTGAAGAAACTCAGGGCGACAGCCTGGAAGCCGATCTTCTCGCTTGAGAAGGTCTTGATCGTTATGGCGGCGACCTTCAGGTACTTGATGGCCCTGGCCTTGGCCTTGGAGAAGTCCTCCAGATCCAATTCCCAGATGTCATTCCTTAAGAAGTTCTTCAGCCAGTCCGTCTTTTTGAGCAGTCTCTTCATCTATATCCTAAAACAAGGTCGGTTCGTTATCTTCCTTTTCTTCTGTCTGCGGAGTCATGTCCAGCATCTCCATGAATTCTTTTTCGCCTATGATCTCCACTCCCGATGCTTCGGCTTTCTTGATTTTCTCCGGTCCCGGCTTTTCGCCTGCCAGCAGGTATCTTGTCTTCTTGCTTACGCTCGAACTGTTCTTTCCTCCATGCGCCGCAATAAGGGCCTTCATTTCATCGCGGGAGATGCTGAAATTGCCGGAAATCACTATCGCCATGCCGTCAAGGACAGCGGAAAGTTTCTTCGGAGCATCATCCGCTTCAAACTTAAGAGCATGCTGCTTGAGCCTTTCTATCGTTTCAAGGTTGGTTTCGTCATGAAAATATTCATAAATGCTCTCAGCGATCACCTGGCCGACATCTTCGACTTCCAGAAGCCTTTCTACCGTCGCAGATGCTATCGCGTCGATGTTTCCGAAATGACGGGCAACAGACCTGGCCGTCGCTTCACCGACATATCGGATTCCCAATGCATACAGAACCCTTTCGAAAGGAGTCTTTTTCGATTCTTCAAGGCTGCTCAGGAAGCGTTCCGCAGAGCGTTCCTTCCATCCGTCCAAAGTCAAGAGATGTTCCTTCTTAAGCTCATAGAAATCCGCTACATTCCAAACCAATGCTTTATTGAACAGCTGTTCGATCGTAGCATCGCCTGCTATGACATTCATAGCCTTGCGGCTAAGGAAATGGATCAGACGGCCTTTGATCTGAGTCGGGCAGCCCGACTGATTCGGACAGAAAGACTTGGCCTCGGCTTCGTCCCTCACAAGCGGTGTTCCGCAGTCGGGACATGTCTGCGGGAAATGGGGGAGAACCACGTCAGCTGCTCTCCGGCTCAGTTCCACTCCTGTTATCTTCGGTATTATCTCTCCTCCCTTCTCGACATATACATAATCACCTATATGGATATCATGTATCTTCATCTGTTCTTCGTTATGGAGAGACGCTCTCTTGACGACCGTTCCGCTGAGCTGTACCGGTTCAAGGTTCGCCACAGGGGTAACGGCCCCAGTCCTGCCGACCTGGTAGTCGATGCTTATGAGCTTCGTCAATGCCTGCTCGGCCTTGAATTTATATGCCACAGCCCATCTAGGGAACTTTGCCGTATATCCGAGCTCTTCCTGATAGGGAAGTTCATTTACCTTTATCACTATTCCATCCGTCGCGAACGGAAGATTCTTCCTTTCCGTATCCCAGTATGTTATGAACTCCTCGATTTCTTCAATCGACCTGCATATCTTCCTCTTGTCGGAAACAGGCAGACCCCAGCTTTGTGCGGCTTTCAGCGCATTGTCATGGGTCTGGAAAGGAAGCCCTTCGCCAAGCATATGGTAGAGAGTGCATTCAAGTCCGCGGTTCGCCACCATCGAGCTGTCGATAAGTTTTAGCGATCCTGAAGCCGCGTTCCTTGGATTCGCAAACGGCTGTTCCTCGTCCGCAGCCCTTTCCGCATTCAGACGGTCGAATGCTTCCCATGGCATATAGATCTCACCCCTTATCTCGAAGTCTTCGGGATATGAGCCCTTGAGCACCTGGGGTATGTTGCTGATGTGCCTTACATTTGCGGTCACATCGTCGCCGACAGCGCCGTCTCCGCGCGTGAGGGCGCGGAAAAGCCGGCCGTTCTTATAGGTCAGGCATATCGCTGTGCCGTCGAATTTCAGTTCGCAGCTGTATGTGAACGAGTTGCCGATCCCTTTGGCAGCACGGTCCGCGAACGCTTCGACTTCCGGAATGTCATAGGTGTTTCCAAGAGAGAGCATCGGATAGCGATGGGGATACTGCTCGAACTCCTTCCTTCTGTCGCTTCCGACCTTTCGGGTAGGGGAGTCGGCAGTAACAAGTTCAGGATACTGGCTTTCAAGGGCTTCCAGCTCCTTCAGGAGCATGTCGAACTCATAGTCGCTCAATACGGGGGCATTATCCACATAATACCTCCTGTTGGCATCGTCAAGGATGGCCCTGAGCTCGCTGATTCTGATATTTGCCTGCGTCTTTTCCATATACAAAACAATCTACAAATTTATGAAAACGTTTCGATATCTGCAATATGGTGCCGCAGTACGTTTTTCTTGTTATTTAGTGTAAAAAATAATAAATTTGCGTCGCGTTTTTTGCGCAGACCGGAAACAACGTATAACAACATTATAAACTTTAATAGATTAGAAAGATGAAAGATGCAGTAATTATTCTCTGCGGCGGCGGTCCCGCTCCAGGAATGAACTCAGTTTCAATGAGTGTCGCAAAGACTTTCCTTGCAAAGGGTTACAGAGTTATCGGTCTCCATGCCGGCTATTCAGGACTTTTCAGCAAGAATGCCCGTATCGAGGACCTCACATTCGCAATCGCAGACCGTTACTTCAACAGAGGTGGTTCATATCTTGAGATGAGCCGTTTCAAGCCGACTGACAAGGATTTCGAAGAGAACTTCAATCTTGACCTCTTCAAGGACAACAACATCAAGCTCCTCGTGACTATCGGTGGTGATGATACTGCTTCTACAGCAAACCGCATCTCTAAGTTCCTCGCAGCAAAGGGATATCCAATCGCGAACATCCACTGCCCTAAGACCATCGACAACGACCTTCCTCTTCCTGCAAATGCTCCTACATTCGGATACAATTCAGCAAAGAACGAAGGCGCACACCTCGCACGCACAGTATACGAAGATGCACGCACTTCAGGAAACTGGTTCGTGATCTCAGCAATGGGACGTACCTGCGGTTCCCTCGCTCTCGGTATCGGTGAGGCAACTCACTGTCCTATGACAATCATCCCTGAGATGTTCAACAAGACAGAGATCTGCCTTGACAAGGTTGTAAAGCTCTCTATCTCAGCTATCCTCAAGAGAAAGGTAATGGGTATCAACTATGGTACGATCGTAGCTGCCGAAGGTCTCTTCCATGAGTTCAAGGCAGAGGAGATGGAAGCTGCAGGCGTACATTTCTCATATGACGACCACGGCCACCCAGAGCTCGGTAAGGTTTCAAAGGCAGTCCTTTTCAACGACCTCCTCGAGGCTGAGTACAAGAAGATCGGCATCAAGGTGAAGAGCCGTCCTGTAGAGATCGGATACGACGTACGTTGCCAGGATCCTGTTGCATACGATGTCACATATTGTACAGAGCTCGCAATGGGAGTTTACCAGCTCTTCAGCGAAGGCAAGACAGGCTGCATGGTATACGTTGACTCATTCGGAAACGTATCACCTCTCTACCTTGCTGACCTCCAGGACCC